>JBBRVS010000031.1:0-34440 GCA_038246645.1 Pyrinomonadales bacterium | reverse complement strand
TATTCATTGAGCGCGAAAGCTTCGGTCAGATCGCCTTCGCCGCGCCGTTCGGGAATCAACTTAATCCCGACCAAAAGCATATAAGTTGTACCGACGGCAAACATAATCAAGCCGAGCGGCGCAAATTCGAACATCGAAAACGCCCGAAGCCCGTTTTCTTCGGCAATCGAAGAGACGAGAATATTGGTCGAAGTCCCGATCAGCGTGCAAACGCCGCCGAACATCGAAGCAAACGAAATCGGCATTAAAATCTTCGATGCGCTGATATGCGTTTCCCTGGCAACACCGAGCAGAATCGGCAGAAAAATCGCAATCACCGGCGTATTATTGATAAACGCCGACAACACGCCGACCAGAATCATCACGAGCAGCATCGCTACCAAAAAGCTTTTTTTGAAAATCAGATTGATGAAAACGCCGAGAAAACTGACCGCGCCGGTCTTAAAAAGTCCCGCGCTCAAAATAAACATCGCGCCGACGGTGATCGTTGCCGTGTTGCTGAAACCGGAAAGTCCCTGCGCCGGCGAAATAATTCCGCTGACAAGGAGCAGAGCCATCACGAGCAGCGCAACCAGATCAACCGGCAGTTTTTCCGTTACAAACAAGAAAACGGCGAGAAGAAGCACGGCGAAGACGAATATTATTTCATAGGACATAAACTGTTCGAGGCTAAAATAAAAATATAAACTAAATTAATCTACAATATTTGATAAACATTGTAACATTCTCATAATGCAAAAACTAAACTGGTAAATAGTGTAAATTGCCAATCTCTATCTGCGTTAAGCATAATAAAATCAATAGTTTTCATAATTTTCTCCCCGGCATAGCAGTTGCAAAAATAAAATCAAATATTAGTGAGAATTTTTATTTTATGGAAAAATCGTAATGCCTCAATAAAAAGTTACAGATGTTTTTTCAATAAAACGCCTTGATTGAAAATAAAAGACTTACGGGTTTTAAATGAACAAAGAAATAGTTCCATAACTTATAGTTGAGGCATTACGAAAAATCATACTCTGAAAAGTTAGCAAGGCTGTTTGAAATTGTCGGTTATTTGCTGCTCATCCCGATAACTTTGGCGGGAGTTTTTTGGATTATACCGCTCTTTATTTATGGCGGACTTCTTTCACTGGCGGCGTTATTTTCAAGAAAACATTTTATTTATGGCGCTGTTTTCTTTGGAATTTATTTTGTTATGCTTGGAATCTTTATTTTCGGAATTAGCTTGTTGGTCGGGTATTTTAAGCATTCTCGAAATGAACTGGAGAAAAAAAGGGTTGACAGACTTTGGATTAAGACCATTGTTTTTAATGCCATCTTCTTTTTTCCAGCCTTTTATCTTCATTTCCAATGTTGGCTGACAGAAAGATGTTATACGGATTGGTTGAATCAATCTGCTAATGAATTAAAAACCTTCGGTGAATCATCAACCGAATTTTTGCTGCTTACCGTCTGGTGGGGAATCGCCACATTTCTGCCGTTTACCGCTTTATTTTCGATTAAAAATAATGATGCGCGTTAATACTTTACAAAGATTTAACGCGCATTGATCTGCGCCTTTTGCAGTTTGCCCGAAAAGCTTATGCAGCGATTTTTTCTCTTTCTTGCCGCTCATAGCGGCTCGGATGAAGCGAAAGATATTCATTTACTTCCAGATTCATTTTGGCAATTTCTGCCAAAAAACCGCCAGCCGAGGCTTCATAAGTTGAAGAATTCATCTCAACCTTCCGCATATTTAAAACTAAATCAGTAAAATGTTGAATTCTTTCAAGTGTTCCTTTTAATTCTAAATCGTTTTTAATCATCTGTTTCCACCTCTAAAATACCGCGTTTTGTCATATCGCGTTTGATTTGCCAACCCGCGATAAAATCATCAACATTACCAATTATACCTGATTTTGTTCCCCAGAAAACGCTTGCCCCTTCATATTTCTGCGTCGTCAGATGATTAAAGATAAGACGGCTTTTACCGAAAACTTCAACGGGATCAAAACCGTCTTTCATCAGTATAAAAATATCAACGTCATTAGGATTTTCTTTGGCGGTTACAAAAGAGCCATAGACAATAAAACGCAAAACTTTTTCTGTTGCTTTGGCGGAAAAATAGATTTTTTCGAGGCGTTTGGCAACAAGCTGCCGTTGCAGAGAACCTTGCCCGAAATGTTCAAGAATTTTCTGCAACGCCGCTTTGTAAATGCCGACCGGCAAATCGCCGTTTTCGTTAAAATCGGGAAATCTCATTAATTTTGATTCTCAAGTTCTTTTGTTAAAAAATCTTTACCTTCGAGTCTATTATCAAAAGTCGGATCGGAAATACTCAAAACATCAACACAAGCTTCACCGCTTAAGAAAGCGAAATGTTGTATCTCCCAATCTTCATAAATATTTACGGATTGCCGATGAAACTCCTTTATCAGTTCTGAATCTTCGACTTTCCAAAATAGATGAGGAAAATCCATTTGCCCATCATTTTTAACTAAGGACAAACGATAACTCTCGTTTGAGTTAACATACAGCAAAGCAACTTCAAACCTGATTATCAAAACCACACCTAACTTTGTATTTTCAGAAGTGAACCAAATACGGAAACCTTCCCAATCATCATGAACTGCTTCGACATATAAACACTTATCCTCAAACAGAGGGATAGGATTCCATTTTTTGTAACTACCTTGCCACATTTTCTTAAATCTCGACTTCATTAATCTGCGCTTTTTGCAGTTTGCCCGAATTACTTTACTTTGAACCTTTCCGTAAATTCTCAGTTCTAGTGAGTAATTGCAAGTTTTCGAGAACCGTTAATCCGCCGTTTTTCATTGAATTGATGTGGTCAATTTGGAAATTAAGTTTGCTTTTGCTTCGGTAATCGCTTTTCGCACTAAAATAAAATCCGTCTTTGTCGGTGAATTTTGCAAAGACTTCATCGTTCAACTTTTTGTGATATTCGGGAAATTGTTCGCGCAGTTCGGACATCGAAAGTTTTTCTAATTCGCGCAATTCTTTTTTGTCAGATGGCACAATAGTCGAATGCTCAAAAGATTCCGGCTCAAGAAGCCTTCGCAACGCCAAGTCAATTTCACTCGCAAAGTATTTTTTGTTGTCAATACCGAAAAACGCTTGCCATTTACTCTGATTTTCATTCCAGTAGCGATCAATAAATTCTTTCTTTTCGCTGACTCGAAGGTCTTTCGCCTCAATTTCTCTCGCAATCTTTGTCAAATTGAAATTTTCGCGCTCCTTAAATTCGACGAATGGCGGCGCGGTTTCGGTGTTGGCGTAAAATTGAAGCACGTTTTTTATATCGTTTAGATCATAAGCCGGATATTTCAAACAACCGTAAAAAAATTCTGTTTCAGCTTTTTCGCTTAATTTCTCTAATTCTTCCGGTGTTAAAGAATTTTTATTTTTTAATTTATTAGCGGCGAAAAATTCCGGCAGCGAAGTAATAAAATCCTGATAAGATTGACGGACATTATCGTAAATTAAAACTTCGCAAAACTTTTCATTCGGTTCTGTCAGCGAAAATTGATAGATGCCGAGTGGAATACGTTCGATAAATTCCAAACTTTCGAGTTGTCTGTGAGTTTCGCTGTCGAGTGTTTGGTTGAACAGCGCGGCAAATTCTTCGATTTTGTTAATGGAAATTAACCGCACGAATCGTTCGCGCGTTTCGCGGTTTTCGTCATTAAAATCAATATTTTCTTCGATGAAAAGTTGTTCGGGATTGACCCACGAAATTTTATTTTGCCAATCGTCAATAAAACTGACGATATAAGTTTTCGCCGTTCCGCCCGCTTCTTTTCCGCGCAAACCGCGCCCGATCATCTGCGTCATCAGAATCGTTGAAAGCGTCGGACGCGCCAGAAAAATGCTCTGCACTTTCGGTAAATCCGTGCCTTCGGTCAAGATGTTGACGTTGATTAAAACTTCCGTTTCACCGTCCCGAAAACGAGCGATTTTCTCGCGGTTTTCTTTGTCGGAAAGAGTGATGCCATGAACTCTATCTTTAATCGCGGACAAAACGTAATCGGACTTTATGCCTTTGTCGCGGAACAGTTTGTTAAGCGCAATCGCGTTGTCCTGATTGAGCGCGAAAACAATCGTCTGCCCGTATTTGGCTTTGTCTTTAAAGTAACGATTGACAATTACCGAATTTCGGACGACGTTTTCGGAAATCGTTTTGATTGTTTCGCGTCCCAGAGAATCAAGTTCCAAATGTTTGACTGTTATCTTTTCAAGTTGTTTTTCGTCAAACTCACGCGTGAAATCAAATTCGGTTTTAACTTCTTCAAAAATCGGTTCGGACAAAATACCGAGACGAATAAGCGTCCGTAAATCAATTTTATAAACGATGTCGTCGGGGAAAACTTTTTTGAGCAAACCTTGTTCATCGTCTGCGGTGCGAAAAGGCGTGGCGGTCAACCCGAGAATACTGAGATTTTTGCATTGTCCGCGCAGGTTTTCGATCAGCCGACGATAAGTTTTCGCCGTCGCGTGATGCGCTTCGTCAATCACCAGAAAAACTTCGTCCGTATCATTTTTCAGCCAGTTTTTGCCGAGATGTTCGAGATTGGCATTTAAACTGTCTTTAGCGGCGAAAATAATGTCGTCGTCAGCTTTTATATTCACGGCGCGGTCGTGAATGCCTGAAACAACGCGGTAATTGAATGATTGTTTTTGCTTAAAAATGTCGGCAAAAGCAAGTTTTTCGTGAAAAGTCTGTTTGGCTTGGTTGAGCAATTCGTGGCGATGAGCAATCCAGAGAATTTTCTTGTTTTTGTCGAGATAATTTTTTGCCAGCCAATAAGCCGCCGTTAGAGTTTTACCGCCGCCGGTCGGTAAAACCAACATTCCTGAAAAAGATTTTTTAACCGTTTTGCTTTGCAGTTCTTGAATCGCTTCGCGTTGATGTTTATACAAATTCAGACGGCTTTCATCACGCGAAATTTCGATTGTTCCGGCGTTGTCGTTTTTAGCTTTCGGCGCATTTTCAATTTTATCTACGCCATCCGAAGTGCGAAAAGTAATTGTTTCACCGCGTCCGAAATCATAAACCGAAACTCTTTCTTCCCTGCCGCACCACAAACTTATTTTGTTTTTGCGAAGTTGATAATCTATCTGCCGAACAATTTCAGTATTGCGGCGTTTTTCCATTCCAAACCATCCGAGAAATGTTTCGTATTTGCGATATACTAAATTTTTGCCGCTAGAGTGAATTTCAGTTTTGAGTTGAGCAATAATTTCTTTAACTTCTTTGAGTTCCATAATTTTTCTGAGTGTGCTTATGACACAATAATAAAAAACTGCGAATCGGTAAATCATTCCAATTCGCAGTTCTAAAGTTCTACCGAAAACCTAAATCTCGACTTCATCAATCTGCGCCTTTTGCATTTTGCCGGAAAGTCTAAGCGGCGATTTTTTCACGTTCTTTTTCAAATTCACTTGGATGAATTGAAAGATATTCGTGAACTTCCGTATTCATTTTTTCAATTTCCGCGAGAAATCCGCCCGCCGAACCGCGGTAATTGGAAGGATTTTTTTCAGTTTGGCGAATGGCTTCGACTATTTTCCAAAAATGATTGATTCTTTCTTGTGTAACTTTCAATTCAACTTCGTTTTTAATCATTATCAATTACCTCAACAATTCCTCGTTTTGTATTATCCCGCGTATTTTGCCAACCTTCAATAAAAATCTTTTCATTTACGGCAACGGACATTTCCAACATCCAGAAAATACTGGCTTTCATTTTATTTTCGGTTTGTAAATGCTCAAAAATTCGCTGCACATCGCCCGTATAATCATTTTTACTGAAATCATCCGTCATTACAAGAAAAACATCAATATCGTTCGGGTTTTCTTTAGCCGTAACAAATGATCCGTAAATGATAAAACGCGACAATTTACCCGTGCTGTCGGCTAAATCGTAAATTTTAGTCAATCTTTTCGCCACGACTTGACGCTGCAAAGAGCCTTGCCCGAAATGGTCAAGAACTTCTTGCAACGTCGCTTTGTAAATCCCAACCGGCAAATCACCGTTTTCGTTAAATTCGGGAAATTTCATCAAATCTCCACTTCGTCAATCTGCGCCTTTTGCAAAGTTTCTGGTTCTAAATCCGCACTCAAATACTTGCTTAGGAACGTGTAAAAAATAAGTTATAACGGGTGAATTTGATAATTCCATTTTGGTAACAACTCATCAAAAACGATGGTCATTGTTTCTTTGAAATTATCACTATATTTTCTCCCGCTTTGATACAGTTTTTCGTTTATCCAAGCTACTACTTGGAGTCCTTTTTCCGTTCTTGTTTGTTCGGCTCGGTCTTTGATAATTTTGTAATTAGCAAACACAACTCCTTCCCAACTTCTTTGTAAATGCGGAAAAAGGCGATGTTCGATCGGATTATATTTTGAACAATAGGGCGGATAATGTGCCACTCTGATTTTCATGTTCAACTCATTTGCCAATTTTTGTAAATCCTCTTTGACGATGTAATGCAGGCACGAATTGCTCCCTCCGCCATCCATCAAAAGTAACATTTCCGTCGCTTGAGGATAGTCCTGACTGATATTATTTTGCCATTGATATTTGATATTATCACACAGAAACTCGGACGTATCTTTACTATTACCAATACTTAGATAACCTTTGTTAAGTTTTATGTCATAAATCCCGTGCGGCACTACGCGACCTTCGGCTAAACTCGGAAAATCATGGTCTAAAACTTCGACTGCCGCTTCGCAATAGGATTTTCCAGCCCGATAAAACTGCCCGATAAATTCTTTTTTCTTGGTATCAATACTCAAAACAGGCAATCCGCGCCGGAGAAAGTCTGTTTTCAAATCATTAATCCGCTCGAACTGCTCATCCCGATTCTCGACTTCTTTGGCAGTCTTGGTTTTCTTCATTGCTCGCTTCGCCAAACCTTTTAATTCGGTCAACTGCTTGGCGATAAAACGGGTGATTGAAATGCCTTTCTGCTCAAATAATCTGACTATTTCCGCCTCTTTCAAACTTGTCCAAAGAACTTTTTCATTCATCGGTGAACCGGCTATTTGGCTTTCAATCAACTCCTCAAACAAAGATTCGAGATGCGGCTCATTTTCAAGTTTTTTTTCTTCCCCCGCCAACTTGCCGAATCCGCGATGAAATCTCTCCGCCTTTGGAAATTTCCGCCAATTCTTTTTGTCCAGCCCGAATCGTATGTGGATGAATGCCAAGTTTTTCTGATACTTGATGAACTCCAAAATACCCGAGTTCAGTGGCTTTTAACGCGGCATACTGTCGCCTTTGTTTTTCATTAAGCGACTCAAAAAATATTTGCTCAATGGTTTTACTCATAACTGATACCTGTTACTCTAAATAAGCTCTTATCAGTATATCGTTATAAGTTATTTTTTACACGTTCCTTAGTTCAAGAACCAGGGTCCTAATGTTTTCTACTGGAATTGTTATTCTAAAGTTTTTACTTCGGACAAATTGGTATTCGCTTATTTTCTCATCTTTGCTTGAAGAGTCATAGAGCAAATAATTTTCGTCACTTAAAGGATGACAAAGAGCATCTCGGATGTTTACCAACACATGTCTCAGATTTAATTCTTTATCTTTGGGAAATTCACTAATTTGTGCCGCCTCTAATCCCCAAATTGGCAATTCCGAGCCTGCGACAGTATTCTTCTCGCCTTTAAATTCGCAGAATTGAGCAGAAAGACTTTGCAGAGCGCAAACGTAAAGTGTTGATTCAAATTCTTCTTCCTCTTTAATTTCAAAATCATTATTACGCTTCACAATTAATTCTTCATATTGAAGCACGATTTTACCTAATCTGCGTGCAAAGTCCGAATAGATTTTTCCGTAAGAATTTGGTTTATATTTTCCCATAAAATTAAATCTCGACTTCATCAATCTACGCTTTTTGCAGTTTGGCAGAATAGTCAATGTAGATTGATTTCCATTCGGTGAAAATGTCGAGAACCTGAGTTCCGGCTTCTGCCTGTGCCTTTTGCAGCATTTAATTAAGGCTCGATTTTGAATCCTGCTTGAGCAAAATGGTTATCAAAAGTTAACGCGACCTCTAATTTTTTCCGGTTCATTACGATAAACGAAATACAATCGGTTAACGAATACCGCTTGTCGTGATATTTTTGAAACATCGTCCAACTTTCAAAGAATAAACTTTCGTCAATTTGAACGAGTTCGATGGTCGGACTCAATAAAAGATTTTCGCCGACCTCGACGGCTTTTGCGTGATGATTACGGCTGTTCAAATAAGTTATTGTTTCGTCAAAAACGTAAGAAGTCGTAACGATGGCAAACGACGTTTTCGTCAAATTTTGCCAATGCGCCAAAGCCGCTTTGTGATTTTGGTCGTTACTTAACTCCAACGCCAACCAATAACTCGTGTCCGCAAAATAAATTTTCATTTGCCGTAAATATATTCGTCGTGATTAACTGATGCGTCAGTGATTTCATCGCTCACCGGATTTTTGCCAAAACGCAGAATCGGATCTTCGCCCGAAAGCGGAATCACGAGAATAAAATTTTTCTCCCGACGAATTTCCACTTCCTTTACGCCCTCTAAAAATTGCTTTGGAATTGTTACGCCTTGTTCGGTTACTTCTGTTTTCATAATTAAATCTCGACTAAATTGATCTGCGACTTTTACGTTTATCTTCAAGAAAAGGTAAAGGATTCCATTTTTTGTATCTACCTTGCCACATTTTCTTAAATCTCAACTTCATCAATCTGCGCCTTTTGCAGTTTGCCCGAATAATCTATGTAGAGCGATTTCCATTCGGTGAAAATGTCTAAAACCTGCGTTCCGGCTTCGCGGTGTCCGTTGCCTGTTCCCTTTGTGCCGCCGAATGGCAAGTGGACTTCCGCGCCGATGGTTGCCGAATTGACGTAGCAAATTCCGGTGTAGAGTTCCTGCATCGCATAAAACGATTGATTGACATCCTGCGTATAAATCGCCGAACTCAAGCCGTATTTCACGTCGTTGACAATATCTATCGCTTCGTCGAGAGTTTCAAACGAGATAACGACCGTGACGGGTCCGAAGATTTCTTCCTGAGCGATGCGGTGATTGCGTTTGACGTTGGTGAAAACGGTCGGTTCGATGAAAAAGCCGTTTTTGTAAATGCCTTTTGTCAGACGATTTCCGCCGCACGCCAAGGTTGCTTTGTCTTCCGTTTTGCCGATTTCGATGTAACTTAAAATCTTTTCCATCGCCGCTTCGTTAATGACCGGACCGACTTCCGTGCGCTCGTCGAGTCCTTTTCCGACCTTTAACTTCTTGGCTTTTTCGACCAGTTTTTCGCAGAATTGTTTGTAAACTTTCTTGTGAACAACTAATCGGGAAGAAGCTGTACATCTCTGTCCGCTCGTGCCGAACGCGCCCCACAGCGAGCTTTTGACGGCGTTGTCAATATCGGCATCGTCCATCACGATGATCGCGTTTTTGCCGCCCATTTCTAATGACACGATTTTGTTGGTTCGCGCACATTGTTCGGCGATGATTCTGCCCGTATCGGTCGAACCCGTAAACGAAATCAGACGCACGTCTTCGTGTGCAACTAACGCTTCGCCCGGTTCGGAAAATCCGTTGACGACGTTGATCACGCCTTTCGGAATTCCCGCTTCTTCGCACGCTTTGACGAGATTTATCGTCGAAAGCGGAACGTCTTCGCCCGATTTGATGACGACCGTGTTTCCGCAAACGAGTGCGGGAATCAGCTTCCAGCTCGGTATCGCCATCGGAAAATTAAACGGCGTGATCAAACCGCAGATTCCGACCGGCTGACGCACGCACATTGCAAATTTATTCGGCATTTCCGCCGGAGTCGTAAAACCGTGCAGACGGCGACCTTCGCCCGCCGTGTAATACGTGCAGTCAATCGCTTCCTGCACATCGCCGCCGGCTTCCTTCAAAACCTTGCCCATCTCGCGCGTCATATCGCGGGTAAAAGTTTCTTTGTTTTTTTCCAGAATCTGCGCCAGCCGGAAAAGAATTTCCGCACGTTTCGGCGCGGGCGTTCGGCGCCAGCGTGTTGCCGCCGATTTCGCCGCCGCAACTGCCGCTGCAACGTCTTCCGCGTTCGATTTCGGAAAACGCCCGATAATGTCGGTCGTGTCCGCCGGATTGACGTTATCAAACCATTCGCCCGACGAAGATTTTACCCATTCGCCGCCGATGTAATTATGATAAGTCGTTATTTTTGTTTTAGTTGTCTTTGTAGTTTTCGATTTTTTCGTTGTTTTTTTCGCTTCTTTTGCTTTTGCCATAATAATTTTTAAAAAAGGTAATTGATTGGATCAGGTTTTCGAAATAGTGAAAAAGTGAAAGTGTGAAAAAGTGAAAAAGTTTCTGTTAATTTGCCGACAAATTTGCTCAACCCGGAGGTTTTCCTGAGTTTTGCTAAAACTAGAACCCGAAAATACCAAAAACTTTTTCATCTTTTCACTTTTAAACTTTTTCTCTAATAATCAAAGACCTAAACATTTACAAAAAAATAAGTGGTTAATGTTCAATTGTATTTCAAACATCATACAACTAACAATTAACCACTAACAATTAACGATTACCAAAATTTTACTGAACCGTAAATTGAACGACGCTCATCTGCGTATTCCGGCGCAGACGGTCATAACTTAAAATATGCAGCACGACCGCATCGCCTTTTTTCAGATTATTAACGTAATCGTTAAAACTCTTCAAATCCGTAATCGGCTGGCGATTGATGCGCTGGATTAAATCGCCTTCGTTAAGTGCGTCACTGCCCGTCGAGCTTTTCACATCGGCGATAAAACTTGCCGGATTAATGCTTTTTACGATCAGCCCTTTTTCGCCTTCGAGCTTGTAAATTCTGGCGACGTCGGGCGTGAGTTCCGTCAGGGTTAAACCGAACGGAAGCGAAGATTTGACATTTTTTTCAAGCGGCAGTTTGCGCGGTTCGTCGTTGTCAATCACCTTGTTGTTTGAAGGACGTTCGGCAAGTGTAATCGAAGTGGTTTTGCGTTCGAGCTTTGCCCCGACTTCGCGCAAATAGACGATATTAACGGCTTGATCGGGTGCGGTTGCGGCAACTTTTTGAATTAAATCCTGTGCGCTGTCAACCTTTTGCCCGTTAAATTCCAAAATCACGTCATTTGCCAGCAGACCGGCGTTTGCCGCCGCGCTCTGTTTATCGCGCACTTCCGTAATAATCGCTCCCTTGGCTTCCGGCAGATCATAAACTTTGGCAAATTCGCTCTTGACCGAATCGAGCAGAACACCGAGATAACCGCGCCGCACTTTGCCGTTTTGCAGAATTTGTTTATAAACATTTGCCGCTTCGTTTGACGGCAAAGCAAATCCGATACCGTTATAATCGCCCGTCGAAGTGGCAATTTGCGAATTAATGCCGATGACTTCGCCGTTCATATTAACGAGCGGTCCGCCCGAATTTCCGCGATTGATCGCCGCGTCCGTTTGGATGAATTTTTGAAAAGCATTTCCGTTCGGTGTTTCCCGGCGCGTCTGCGAAATGATTCCGGCGGTCACGGTTTTTGCCAGACCGAACGGCGAACCGATTGCCAAAACCCAATCACCGACCCGCGCTTTTTCCGAATCACCCAATCTGATAAACGGCAAATCGCGTCCGGCATTAATTTTTAAAACCGCCAGATCGGTTTCTTCATCCGTTCCGACAATTTTTGCGATATATTCTTCGCCCGACGGCAAACTTACCATAATTCGTGCCGCGTCTTCGATAACGTGATAGTTCGTTAAAATATAACCGCTTTTATCAACAATAAATCCGCTTCCGACCGCACTCGAAGGACGGCGCGGAAGTTGTCTTTTGAAAAATTCGAGAATATCGTCCGAATCTTCCGCCGAATCATCTCCTTTAACGGCAATTTCGGGAACTTTGCCCTTCGTATCAATACTGACGACCGCCAGTTCAACGCTTTTTGAAACTTCGGCAAATGATGCGGAAAGTCTTTCAGGAGTAATTGCCGAATCTCCGGTATTTCCGCTGTTGTTAATTTGGGCGAAAACCTGTTCGGAGTTGCCGCCCAGGGCAACAAACACGAAAATTAAACCGGCAACCCACAGACGCAATTTTCCGGTTACAATTTCATTTGATTTATTTTGATAATTTAACATAACTTATTCTCCTTAAAACTCAAGATGTTCGGCAATCAGCGCGCTGGCATTACAAAGTATAAAGTTATCATTGGCAAGTGACAAGTAAATTTCGGTATGCCTTATAATATAGCGATAATACAGCGTTTTTCAAATATTTTTCAGCAAAACCTTCATCACGCCCTTTTTAGCCGCTTTTTCCATCGCATAAACGCCTCTGCTTAAACTGAATTCTTCGCTGATCAGATTTTCAACCTCAACTTTCCCTTTCTTTAAAAGCTCTAAAGCGGGTGAAAACATTCCGCAGCGCGAACCGACAATCGTAATTTCATCAACGACAACGCGCCACATTTCGAGATTCGTTTTGCCTTGAAAAGTTGATTTCAAAACAAGCTTTCCGCGCGGTTTCAATAAATCAAGAGCCAGAGCAAAACCCGTCTCCGAACCGCTCGCTTCGACGACCACGTCAAAATCACGCGCCAGCTTTTTTGCATCTTCAAGCACCACGCCTTCGATATTACGTGCTTTAACCAACCGAAGTTTCTCTTTATGCTTGCCGATCAAAATCGTTTTCCGGCTTACGAGCGCAAGGCTCTGAGCGCAGAGATTTCCCAATTTCCCGTCGCCGATCACCGCAATGCGCGTTTCGGGCAAAATTTCAACTTGTTCGGTGATGCCGAGAGCCGCCGCCAGCGGTTCTGTAAAAACGGCTTGCGCGTCCGACACTTCCGCCGGCACTTCCAAAAGATTGCGCGACGGCAAACATAAAAATTCGGCGTGAGCGCCGTCTCTTCCGACAATTCCTAAAACTGTTCGATTCGGACAATGACGCGAATCGTTGCCTCGGCATTTTTTGCAATGTCCGCAGCCCGCATTTATTTCGCCGACAACGCGTTTGCCGATCAAGTGTTTTGCATCGTCCGCCTTTTCGACCACGCCGACAAATTCGTGTCCGATTGTTCCTTCAAAACCCGCATAACCGCGGACAATCTCTAAATCCGTGTTGCAAATTCCCGACATCAAAACGCGAACGACGGCTTCACCGTTTTTTTTCGGCTTTTCGGTTTCGACTAAATTTAATTGATTGTTTTCAAATCTTAATGCCTTCATTTTTATAAATAGTAAATAGAATTCGACGCAGATAAACGCAGATTTTACGGATTTTCGCAGATTTAAATTTTTATTAAAATCCGCGAATATCTGCCTGATCCGCGTTTATCAGCGGCTAATTTCTTTCAAATTTCCAAAAAATACGCGACATCACAGCGCGGCGTGTGTTTTTCGCTTGTTTCCTTAAATCCGAATTTTTCGTAGAGCGCGACTGCTTCCTTTAAAACCGTCGCAGTTTCGAGATAAATTTTCTTGAATCCGAGTTCGCGCGATTTTTCGATCATTCTTTCCAGAGTTTTTCTGCCAAAACCTTTTCCGCGCAAATCTTTGGAAAAATACATTTTACGAAGCTCGACCGTTTCATCGTTGATCGGAAAAAGTCCGACTGTTCCGAGCAATTTTCCTTTCTCGTCTTCAATAACTTCAAAAATTCCGCCGCGCTCCAAGTAATGCGTTTCGATGTCGGTCAGATCAACGTCGGTTCCCGGCAAATCGGGTTCTAAACCGTATTCGCGCAAAATGCTGAAAACAAATTTTTGCGAGTTTTCGCAGTCGGCATTTGTTGCCGGACGAATAAAAATATTTTTTTCCATTTACTTTACAAAATAAACCTTTAGATCTTTTTCGCCCGTGATCTTCCATTCTTCACCGATTTTTGCAAGTTTTAATCGGCTTTGAACCTTTCCTTCGGAATTTTTTTCATTGCCTTCAAAAAACCACGCCTTATCAAAAACAGCGGTCGCATTTTTGCCTTTTGCGTCGAGCGTAACGCTCATATTGCTCAGGTTTATTTCAATATTGTGATATTTCGTATAAGCTTTTTGTTTATCGTTTCTGACGACATTTTTGCCGACTTTCGATTTGTTGTAATAATCAACGGTTTCCGCATATTTGCTCAGGTGAGCATCTAAATTTAATGATTCCGAAGCCGATTTCCACGAATAAATCACATCGGAAACTTCTTTTTTAACTTCTTCGGGATCAAAATTTACAGCCGGAGTTTCTTTCGGGTTTGAAGTTGGTTTTGTCGTCGGAGTCGGAGATTCCTTGCTCGAATTGTCTTTTGGTGATGATTTATTTTCGCTGGTTGATTGATTGTTCGTGTTTTTTACAACTTCATTTTCCGGCTTTGCAAAATAAAACCACGCGCCGATTCCGGCAATTCCGAAAAGAATCAGCATCACGAGTGCGGTCGCTAAAACGGCGATCAAAGTATTTGATTTTTGCGGCTTCGGCTGAAATGAAGCAATCTCCATCGTTTCGCGGCTTTGTTCCCAAGTATTCGGGCGGGTTTCCGGCACATCAATCCGCATTTGACCTACATCTTTGTTGGTCGTAAAACGTGTCGTCGGCTCGTTTGTCCGGAATTGTTCGGTTACTTCACTGCCGGAAAATTGCTCGGTTTTATCTCCGAAAAGCGTCGGCAGTTCCGTGCTTGCGTTGATATTGCCGACGAGCGGTATTCCGTCCTGCAAACAAAACTTCAGTGTGTCATCGGCATAACTCGAACGGCAATTCGGACAGTATTTCATAATTTCAAACTCAAAGTTTTTTGTGTTTCTTGTTTTATCACAAATTTGTCTTTCGGCAAATAACAATAGACATTATTTGAAATAATAAACCACGAAGCTGCACGAAATTTTCACGAAGTTTTTTTGACAAAAATCAGCATTTGATTGAAAATCGCCACTTATCAAACAGAATTTTCGTGTTTCTTCGTGTGCTTTGTGGTTAATTCTTTATTTCAAATAATGACTGTCTAATTTAAATATAAACCTGCATAAATTTGTTTCCAAATTTACTTTTGCCGAAACAATATCTATACTTTTAACTTAATTTACATAAAATTAGGAATTAAACAATGATGAAATTAAAAAATTATCGAAAAATTTTCTTTGCTCTTTTACTGTTTGCCTTGTCATCCGTAATGATTTCCTGCACCGAAGCGGAAACGAAAGTCGAACCCGGAAAAGCCGCGTCGCCGACCGAAGCGTATAAGATGCTGTACACGGCGGTCAAAAGCAAAGATACCGAAAAGATCAAACTAATGATGTCGAAAGGAACTGCCGCCTTTGCCGACGGTGTTTCAAAACAGCAAAACAAACCGATCGCCGAAGTTTTCACCAACGGTTTTACGGCAACGACCTTTGCCGAAACAATGCCGGAAATCCGCGATGAACGCATCCGGGACAATTACGGCAAAGTCGAGGTTTATAATCAGAAAGATAATCGCTGGGAAGATTTGCCGTTTATTAATGAGGACGGCGGCTGGAAGCTGGCGGTCGGCGATATTTTTGCCGGAACATTTCAAGACCCGGGCAAATCGCAAGCGCAAATTCAGGCAGATGCCGCAAATGTCAATAAAATGATTCCGCTTAATCCGAATATCAATGGAAATTTTTCCGGCGGTCCGGCTTCAAATTCGCGTGCCAGTTCTAATACTGCTTCAGACGTCAATACGGCGCAGGTTAAACCGGAAAATAAAACGGAAAAAGACGAAAAGAAATAATGATCACGGAAAATCTGGTTCGGGACATTTTATCGCAGTACAAAAAACACGGCTGGAATCTACGCCGTGTTTTGCTTTTGCCGGAAACTAAAAAAAAGCTTTTCAATTCATTGGAAATTCTTTTCGGCGATGCTGAAATCGTTTCATCCGGCATCAATGCAGCGTGGTTTTCGCGTCCTTCGATGAAAAACCGGACGGCTTGGGAGCTTCGCCATCTGAGCGAAATTCCGTTCGCGCTTTTTGAAACTTTTGAAGAAAACACCGATGAACATATTTTATTGGAATCTTTAAGCGAGATGGAAACTCAATTGCAGGAGCGAACATCAAAGAGCCGGGATTGAGTCTGCGATTTACAATTTTTATAATTTATTGCAAACTTACAATTATTGAAATGATGATAAAAAATTTCGGTGCGCGAGTCATAAGTGTTTGGGAAGGCTTGCGACCGATGACAAAAAAAATGTTGGTCGGTGCGTTGCAAACAAACATCGAAAAAACCAACTCACCAGCCCAAAAATTTTCCTACGATACCCACACCGACTGGGAACTTAGTCGTTTGCTGTCCGCCCTCGATGACCAGGCAAATGATGCGGAAATCAAAAAGGACACGGAAAAACTAAATGAAATCAGGCAATTAGCCGACACTTGCGCCAAAGTTTTGCAAGACAAAACCGAATCCGCCGAAGTTTATATCCAACTCGTCGAACGCGCTCTAACGCGCAACGATTATAATTTGATTGATCGTTTGGGCGATATTCTCGTGCAGAGATTTTCAATCGGCGAAATTGCGGAGATAATCAGACAAACAAAGATGCCGCATATCTGCGCCATCGCCTATGAAACGCTTGCCTTGAAACCCGTCCAGATGCTTCTGCCGCTGCTCGATGATCCGATTTATTTTGAAATCGGACGAACGGCAATCGAACAACAGGCTTATGAATTCGACAGTATGGAAGCCCAGCGAGTGTTGGAAGAAATGGACTTTGACGATTACGACGACGAGTAATCGAAAAACTCCCGTAACTTTCAGATTAAACCCGACAGATAAATAGATAACGGAAAACGGAAAACGGAAAATGTATGAGTTCCTTAATTATCCGTTTTCCGTTATCCGTTATCCGTTTTGCACCGCTGCTTACTTTTTCATTAAATCTGCGTATTGACCGTCGTCAACCCATTTCAGGATTTCGGATACGCGCCAGACCGGAAACGGATGCGAAAGTCCGGCATTGATCATATCAGCCCAGAATTTATCGAGCCATTTTTCGTCGTAATTTTTCTGAAATTCGCGGGCTTGTTCTAAGAACATATCGTAATCAACCTTCGAAGCGAAAGTTCCGCCGCAAAGTTTCATCATCGTGCGCCCGATCACGTGCGGATCTTGCGTAACGAGCAGCGCGGCGCGGTCGCAGGAAAGTTCCGCCCGGCGCGCCCACGCCAGAAGCGCACTGCTGATTCCGGCGGAAACGATGAATTTAATAATTTCCGAACCCGGAATCAAACGTCCGACCGAAACATTTGCCAGAGCTTCGAGAAGTCTTGCCGCCGTCAGGTACAGAACGTGTTCGGCGTGAATATGCCCGACTTCGTGCGCGATAACCGCCAGCGTTTCTTCATCGTTCAGGCGTTCGATCAAACTGGAATGCAGGACGATAATCGGTTTTTCAACGCCGCCCGTAAAAGCATTGACAATCGGATTTTGCTGAATAAAAAGATCGGGCATATCAACGCCTAAGGTCGTGCAGGCAACTTGCAGTTTCGCGTGCAGATCGGGACATTGTTTCGGCGTAACCTTGATCGCGCTTGCCGTGAACATCACTCTGATCGCCGATTCGCCCGTTACGGCAAGCAATTTTTTGAGTGCCGTATCAATTCCCGGAATCGCCCGAAGCGCGGCAAGGGCTTTGCTGTCAAGTGGATGAACGTATTCGTGTTTGCTCAGATCGGCAAACTTTTTATGAAATTCGTTGGAAAGCGGTAATTTACAACGTCCGCATTTAGCTTCATCATTTATATAACCTTCTTTGACGGTATTTTTCTGACCGCAATACCGGCATCGAACAAATAAAGTTTTCGCAACTACTGTTGATTCACTGTTGGAATCGGATTTTTTTCTTGCCATAGATTTTAAGTGTAATTTACAAGTCTTAGATAATTCAAATGTCTGACATTATTAAACGTCTGAAAAATCAAAATGTTTTGTTTATTAATGTCGAAAAGTTAGAGCCGTAATCAAAATTTAACTTTCAATTTTGCCTTTTCGATGTAAAATGTTAATTTCACAACTGAACAACCGTTCATTTTCTTTCCGGTGAGGCAAAATTGTGGGAAAATCCAAAGACAAATCGAATCTTCCGAATAGAGAATCAAGCGAACCGGCGCGGGCAAAACGCTTGCTGCTGCTGATGCTCTGGGCAACGCAGCCCGTTTCGCGCATCGAACTTGCCAGACTTATCAACATAAATCGAAGCACCGCGACGGAAATTTTCAAGCCTCTGATTACGTCCGGTGTGATTCTGGAAAAACCGCTGGTTAATAAAGATTCGGTTTTACCCGTCGGCAGACCGCCGATCGGTCTGGCTTTTAATGACGAACGCGACTTTTTCATCGGCGTAAACCTGGGCGTTAAGCATTCGCAAATCGGTTTGACCGCGCTGAAATGGGATTTTTCCGGCGGCGAAGAATTTATAACTCCCGACGATCCGAAAAAAGCACTGAAATTAATCAGCGACAAGATCAAAAAACTCTGGAGCGAAACAGCCGAACGACGGCTCCGCGTGATCGGCATCAGCGTTCCCGGACCGACCGATAATGAACGGCGAAAACTCGTTTACGCGCCGCATCTCGGTTGGGAACAGATCGAGATCGCCGAATACTTGGAAAAAAATCTGGATTTGAAAAACGCCGGTATCGCGATTGTCGTGGAAAATAATGCGACGGCTTCGGCAATGTATGAAGTCCGCCTGAAATTCGCCCGCGACCGACATCTGAGAGATTACACGGTTGTGCGTTCGGGAACGGGCATCGGTGTCGGTCTGGTTTTCGACGGCGAAGTTTATCGCGGCTCGGGACGCGGAACGGGAATCGCCGGAGAATTCGGACATATGACGATTATGGCGGGCGGCAAACCCTGCGTTTGCGGCAATCGCGGATGCTGGGAATGCTACGCTTCCGCTCCGGCGGCGGCGGCTTTATATCTCGGCGACCGTCAGCAATTAGGCGATTTAAAATCAATCAGATTCGCGGACATCGTTAATCGCGCTTTTGCCGGAGAACTCCGCGCCAAACGCACGCTCGAAAAAGTCGGCGAATATCTCGGTATCGGGATTGCCAATATAATTATGGGTTTCGGCGTGCCGAACGTCATTGTCAGCGGACGGCTCGTTTACGGCTGGCAATTTCTGAGCGAACCTTTGAATGAAGCGATTCGCAAAAGTATGGCGGGAAAAATTGAAAACTGGTCGGTCGAATCGGGCGAACCGCACGGCGCATCTCTGGGCGGCGCACTCGAGATCGCCGTCGAAGAATATTTTACGCGATATTTAATTCACGGAAACGAGAGTTAACCGTACAATTGTTTCAATGTGATGAGTTTGCGGGAATAAATCTAAAGCGGTTATAGATTCTATCTTATAACCGCTTGCCGTTAAAACACTTAAATCCCGCGCCAGAATCGAAGGCTCACAGGAAACATACGAGATTTCCTTCGGCTGCAGTTTGATCAGATTTTCGATCGTTTCCTTTTCCGTTCCGGCACGCGGCGGATCAAGCAAGACAAAATCAATATTTTTAAATTCCCCGACGTTTTCCTTTAAGAAATCCGCCACGCCTTCGCGGTAAAATCGGGCGTTTTCGAGCCGCGCATTTTCCGCGTTTTTCTCCGCAAAATCAACCGCCCGCTGATACGCTTCAACGCCGACGACTTTTCCGAAATTTTCCGCCAAGGGAAGTGTAAAAAGTCCGACTCCGCAATAGAGATCGAGCGCGGTTTCGCCCCGAGCGCCGGAAATCGCCGCCTCAATCAACTTTTCGATCAAAAACGGATTTCCCTGAAAAAAGATATTCGCGCTGTAAAAGTATTTTTTTCCGTTTAGCTCAAACGCGATTTCTTCGGTCGGTTCGAGAATTTCGTCGGAAAAGATCGAAACTTGTTCGCCGGCATTTGCCGCTTCGATCTCGACGATCTCCGCATAAAAACTTTCCCAGACGATGCTTTCGCGCAGTTCGGAAAGCGTTTCGTTTAATTCGGGCGTGAGAATCGGGCAATGAGCGACATCTATGACGCGATGCGAATTTCTCTGAAAATAGCCGATTTTCCTGCGCCGCGTGTCAATGTGCCACTGAGCGCGGGCGCGGTAATCGAACGGTTTCGGACTCGGAATAATTTCGATTTCTCCGGAAAAATTGATTTTACCGATGCGCGTCAAACAATCGCGCAAGATTTCGATTTTTGCTTCGAGCTGAGCTTTGTAAGGCATCTGCTGAAAATTACAGCCGCCGCACTTACCAAAGTAAACGCACGGCGGCTCGATCCTTTCAGGCGAAGGTTCAAGAATTTCAGCAATTTCGGCAAACGCGGTTTTGCCTTTTATTTGATAAATTTTGACGCGAAGCCGGTCGCCGCGGGCAGAGAGCGGGACAAAAACGGTTAAATTTTCGGCAAATGCCAGACCGAATCCGTTCGGCACGATTTTTTCGATAGAAACTTCGAGAATTTCACCGTTTTTATATTTTCTGCTCAATTAGACGTTCTCAACCTCGATTTCGATTCCGCCAACCATTTTGGCAAAAATATTGTAAAGCAGAGCACCGATTATGCCGCCGATAAAACCGAAAATTCCGTAAATAATCGGAAAGGCAACGATCATTACCAATCCCATCACAATACCGCCGCCGCCAGCCGCCAGACCTTCGCGCTGTCCCATTCCCATTACGAACAGGCTCATCACAATCGTTATAAGACCGTAAAGGATGCCGATAATCAAACCGATTACCGCACCCATTACCGCATACATTTTTGCCGCCGAAAGAACATCAATTTTCTTGATTCTAAGTTTGTTCATTTTTTTTTCCTCTTTTTTTGAATTTGAATAAAGACGAATCTATAATTGTATTTTTTGCTTAGATTTATAAATAAAATAAACTCAGACGCGGAATTTCCCGTTCATCGCGCAGACTTTTGAGAAGCATCAGCTTAAATGTGCGCTCGTAAACTTCCTTTTCCATTTTTGTTTGATATTCGGCGATTTTCTTCGATGTTTCGGCTTTTAATTTTTCGGTTACAAATGATTTAAGCAGAATTTTATCAATCGAAGCATCAAGTTTTTCAAGATTTTCTTCCAGTTTTTCAGCAGAAAGATTTTTGTTTTTCAGTTCGCTTAAATTTTTGGAAACTTTTTCCAAAACTTCCTTCAAATCGCCGACGGAATGGTCTTCGGCAAAATCCAGTTCGGCTGAAATTTTGGAAAGATGTTCGGCAATCGTTTCATCTGAAAAAAGCTCGCTTTTTGAGTAATTTTCTTCCTTTGAAACCTGAGTTTCCGGTGTTAAAATTTCCGGTTTACCGTTTTTACCGATTTGCGATTCGAGCCATTCGGCGTATTGCGCTTCGATTTCTTCCTTGCAATACGTCAGAGATTTTATCGTCCGGCGTTTGTTGGGATTTTTATCGTAAATGTCGAAAACATTTTCGATGCCGCGCAAAATAATATGAAGCGGCACGCCGCGCTCTTGCCAGGTTTCGATCAAAGCCCAATCCAGAGGACTTAAAAGCAAATTGCGCCCGCGCCGGCGGATAAAAGTTTCTTCGATTTCGGAAAAATAGTTAAAATAGTTCAATGGTGAATGATGAATGATGAATGATGAATGTAAACTGATTTTTATGTTAACCATTTACCCTTCACCCTTCACCCTTCACTGTTAATTAAAATTTTATCTTCATTCGGCGCAAAGTGCGTAAATCTTCGTCGGTCAAATCGAGTTCGATTTCTTCGTGATAATCTTCCGATTCGTGATCAATTTCCTGCAAACCGATCTCGAGTCTGAGCAGTAAATTAGGCTCATAGCCGAGTCCGCGCAGATATTCTATCGCGTCCGCCACCCGTTCGGAATTTTCGATCGCCTTATTAATCGCTTCGCCGAGTTCGCGCACGGCTTTTTGTGCATTTTTGTCGAGTTCCATTTTCTATTAGCGATGCTACGCGACTCGCCCGAAAGTTTCAAGTTCGCATAAAAGTTCAAAGTTTAAAGTTCAAAGTTCAAAGTTATCGTTTAGAATAGCATTACTTATAATTTTGCATTTCAAAAATCATTTGCTTTAAAGTATAAACAAACTTTGAACCTTAAACTTGGAACTTTGAACTTAAAGACAATGGAACGACGCGAAAAATTTCAGACATCTTCCGGCATCGAATTGCCCGAAGAATTTAATGCCGAAAATACGGATTTCGATTACGAAACCGATATCGGACACGCCGGAGAATTTCCCTATACGCGCGGCGTGCGGAAAAATATGTATCGCGGGCGTTTTTGGACAATGCGCCAATACGCCGGATTTGCGACCGCCGAAGAATCGAATCGGCGCTATAAATATCTGTTGTCGCAAGGAACTACGGGTTTGAGCGTCGCGTTTGATCTGCCGACGCAGATCGGGCTTGATTCGGACGATTCACTCGCGGCGGGCGAAGTCGGCAAAGTCGGCGTGGCGATTGATTCACTCGAAGATATGCTGACGCTTTTCGGCGGAATTCCGCTTGACGCGGTTTCGACTTCGATGACAATAAACGCAACCGCTTCAACGCTTTTGTGTCTTTATTTAGCAGTTGCCAAAAAGCAAAACGTCGCATTCGAAAAATTGAGCGGTACGATTCAAAACGATATTTTAAAGGAATATATCGCCCGCGGAACTTATATTTTTCCGCCGAAACCTTCGATGCGTTTAATTACCGACACCTTTGCTTTTTGCGCTGCGGAAGTACCGAACTGGAACACGATTTCGATTTCCGGCTATCACATCCGCGAAGCCGGCAGCACGGCAGCGCAGGAAATCGCTTTTACTTTGGCGGACGGCATAGCTTACGTTGATGCGGCACTTTCGGCAAATCTAAATGTTGATGATTTTGCGCCGAGACTTTCGTTTTTCTTTAATTCGCATTTGAATTTGATCGAAGAAATTGCCAAGTTTAGAGCGGCAAGACGGCTTTGGGCGCGAATAATGAAGGACAGATTTTCCGCAAAAAGCGCGAAATCCTTAATGCTCCGCTTTCACACGCAAACCGCCGGTTCGACCCTGACGGCGCAGCAGCCGGAAGTAAATATCGTGCGAACGACGATTCAGGCACTTGCGGCGGTCTTAGGCGGAACGCAATCTCTGCACACGAATTCGATGGACGAAGCCCTCGGCTTGCCGACCGAAACGGCGGCGCGAATTGCTTTGCGAACTCAGCAAGTAATCGCGTATGAATCCGGCGTTGCCGACACGGTTGATCCGTTTGCCGGAAGCTACGCGATTGAAGAATTAACCAATCAATTAGAACAAAAAGCGGTCGAATATATCGAAAAAATAGATGCGATGGGCGGAATGCTCAAGGCAATCGAAAACGGTTTTCCGCAGAGAGAAATTCAGGAAGCCGCCTATGAATATCAACGCGCCGTCGAAAAACAGACGGAAATCGTCGTCGGTGTCAATAAATTTCAAATCGAGGAAAACGAAACGATCCCGATTATGAAGGTTGACGAAAAGATCGAACGCGGACAGATCGAAAGATTAAAAGCTCTGCGCGAAAGACGCGATGCAGAAAAAGCTGAGAAATCTTTAATAAATCTTGAAAATTCGGCAAAATCCGATGAAAATCTTCTGCCGCGAATTCTCGATTGCGTCGAAAGTTATGTAACGGTCGGCGAAATATCAAACCGTCTGAGAAAAATCTGGGGCGAATACCGCGAAGCCGTAACGGTCTGAAAGGTAGTAATTTTATTGAAACTGTTTCTTTTTAAGAGTATATTTTGGTAAAGGAAATTTTTATGAATGTTAATACTCAAACTCAAAATTTACCAAACAATTTACCAAGTTCTCTTGGTTTATACGATAATGGTCATTTTTCCTCAAAAATAAAAACAAAACCTGAACCTGTTTCTTTTAGTTCTTTACAAACATTCGTAGAAAAGGAATCTTTTCTTTGTAAACTTAAATTTACGGATTTTGATGCAGATTTTGAGTTTGAAATTTTTAATGTCGAAGGAAGTCTGGAATCTAATGAAATTGTTTTATCCTTAAGTCTTGATAAACAGGCTAGTGTCAAAGTAAGTTTAGAAGGATATTGGAAACAATTAAAACCAAATATAGAGCCTAACTTTCATATAACCAATTTTCGTATGAAATTATATGAAAAATTGGAAACTCCGATTTCAATGTTTTTGAACTCTACATTATGGTCAATGTTGGGATTATCATCAGGATTTATCATCGAATTTCCCTCTCTAAATAATTATAATCTGAGTTCATCATTTGAAATGCCCATAGATGAAGTAAGTAAAATCCTTCAAGAACGTCAGATTGCATACAGATTGTTAGTTATAGAATCTGCTACGGGAATTAAATTGCCATTCCCACATGGATTTATAGACGGTAAAGATATTGAGAATATTCTATTTTGTTATAAAGCAATTGTTGAACGAAATTTTAATTGGTTCGCTTCTTCAACTACTATTTATTGGGATGCGAATGAAGTAAGCCTTTCTTGGTTTCCTGAAACAAAGAAACCTACTTCTGTTACTTTTAGACCTGAATCCATAACTAAATCTATTTTTGGAGTTGATGTACCAATTGGAATTTTGACTGTCAAAATCAACACTGCTGTTATTGATAATTACGATGAAGCTAAGGAAAAATTATCAAGATTAGACAATGAATCCGTAAATATTCAGCAACGCTCTATTGATGGAACTATTACAATGATTTCTGTTGAGGTTCCTCAACTTCCAAAAAATCCGTGGAGTGAAAAACTTCAAAAACTAATTGATTTAGATACAAAATTGGATGAAAAAATCCTTGAAAAATATTTTAACCTGGCTTCATCAACTCTTGATGGATTAACAGAAGTACAAAAGGAAGAAATCACAAAACGACCTGAACTTGATGAGGAGGCTTTTGATTTTTAAACGCTCAATTTATGCCAATTATCAATGCTCCCTCTGATACTCCGCTTGTGATTGATACTGATATTTTCTCCCATTTGAGAAATAGACAAAAATATGTTGAGGAAAATATACGGAATCATTTCTCCAACACAAAACAATTTCCCGCAATTACAGCAATTACTGTTTTTGAAGCAATTCAAGGAGTAGAAAGTGAACTTAATAAAAGTAAAATTTCAAATGAACAAGCAGATATTTTCCGTCAGAGAATAAATGAATTAATTCAAAAACATCAAGTTTTATCACTCAATCAAAGGGCATCAGAAATTGCGGCTTTTATTTTCCCGAGACTTTCCAAATCCAATCGACACAAACATTGGCGAGATATGTTTATTATATCTATTGCTCTCGCCCACAATTTCGGTTTAGTAACTCAAAATAAAAGAGACGCTGAATTGATAGCAAGTCTATTGCCTGATGATATGTTTTTAAGATTAGCAGTTTGGGCGACTTAATTTGATTAATTTTTGGTATGACAAAAACGAAAAACTTTTGGAAACGCCTTATTTCGACGCTCTGGTTTGTGCCGACGCTTTTTGTCGTCTGCGGAGTTTTGCTCGGCATTTTACTCGTTGCGTTTGATTATTTCATCGGCAGTCCGTTTGATCAGCTTTCGCCTTTTTTCGGCGTGCAAACTTCGGGCGCAACCAATATTTTGGCAGTTATCGCGGGTTCTTCGATTACAGTCGCGGGAACGGTTTTTTCGATTACAATTGTTGCTTTAACTCTGGCTTCGACACAGTTTTCGCCGCGTATTCTGCGAAATTTTATGCGCGATACCGGAAATCAAGCCGTGCTTGGCGTTCTGGTCGGAATTTTCGGCTACTGCATCGTTGTAATGCGGACGATCCGCGAGGGCGGCAGCTCGCCCGAATCGGATTTCGTTCCGTCAACTGCCGTGTTTTTCGGTGTAATTTTCGGATTTGTCGGCATCGGTTGTTTGATCTATTTTATTCATCACGTTTCAACTTCAATTCAGGCAACCAGCATCATCTCGCAAATTGCCGACGAAACAATTCGTGAAATCAAAAATACTTTTCCCGTCGATGAAAATTTTCCGAAAGTTGATAAAGAAACTTCAAAAATTCTGCTGAAAAAAGACTTTTTAACAATTGCCGCCTATAAAAACGGTTATGTTCAAAATGCTGATTTTGGAGAACTTCTTCGTTTAGCGGAAAAATACGATTTGATTCTGAAAATGCAGCGGCGAATCGGACAATTTACGCTCGAAGGTCTTCCGATTTTGGCAGTTTTCACCAAAAATCCGAACTTTAAGTTAAATAAAGAAATTTCAAAGGAGCTTTGCGAAACATATGACATCAGCAGTTTTCGCACCGTCGAAGGCGATGTTGCCTTCGGTTTGCGGCAAATTGTTGATATTTCCTTGAAAGCTCTTTCAGCCGCGATCAATGATTCGACAACCGCCATCACGTGTGTTGATTATCTGACGGCAATTATCATTTGCATTGCCAAACGCCCGAATTGTCCGTCTTATCTTTTCAAAAACGGCAAACTTCGGTTGATCGTCGAACAGCAATGTTTTGAAGATTTTTTCGATCTCGCGTTTAATCAAATCAGACAAAATGCGGGCGGAAATGTCGCTGTAATTTTACGTCAGCTTAATTCGGTAAATATCTTGAGCAAAATCAATGTCAGTCTGCCGTTTGCCGATGAACGAAGCGAACGCCACGCAATTATGCAGACTCAGGCGCGGCTTTTATACGAATTAGCCGAGCAAACTATTAACGCCGATGCCGATCTGCAAACCGTTACGCGCTATTACAAAAGAGTCGAACAATCTTTAAAGGAAAGAAAAAACAAAATTCAATCGGCAGATAATATTTGAAAAATCATTTGATTTTCAAAAAACACAATGCTATCGTTTCATCTGTGAAACACATCTCATTAAAAAGGGAGGAAATTAAATGACACCAGCAGCAAGCACCGAAGAATTTGAAGAAACCGCCAATTTCGCGGAAGGAAAATACGAACTCCGCTCAATTCGCGACATTACGGCGGATTTATCAAAACCCGTTGCCAAAAGACATCTTCGCCTTCGCAAGCAAGGCGGAAAAGAAATAAAATATCTTGCGTGGCACGATGCGATCAAGTATTTAGATCATTATGCCAGCGGTTGGAATTATGAAATTCGTTCGATTGATTCGGTCGGCGGGAAATTGATTCTGACCGTTCGGCTCTCGGTTCCGTGCGCCGAAGGTATCGTTTACCGCGAAGCGACCGGACAGGAAGATGAAGATAAGGAAACCTACGGCGATTCTTCGAGCAATGCCGAATCAATGGCGCTGCGCCGCGCCGCCAGCAAATTCGGTTTGGGTTTATATCTCTACGACCAGTAAATTTTTTCAGAAGTTTGAAAACAACAAAAAGGCGGAAATGATCCGCCTTTTTTTATTGGTTTTCTTTCAAACTCTAAGAATTTTTGATTATAAATCCTGCCGGAGCCGATGTGTAATCAAATTCATACGTATATTTATAAAGCCCGAACGGCAGCATTTCCACATATATCGCATATCTGACACGCCCTGTAATCGTTTGTCCGGCTTGCTTGACTTCAATAATGGCGTTATCGGGAATTTCACTCGCTTTTGCCGCTTGAAATAATTTATTTTTCACCGCGTCCAGCGGAGCTTTTCCGGTCGTCGGTAAAACTGTTCCTTTGAGAACGGCTCCGTCCATTTCTTGCTTAAAACTCGCTCCCTGATACGCTACCGGAACATAATTATATCCGGCATTGGCGATTAAAATTATTACAACTACAGCCAATAAAAGTTTTACGCCGGCACCGCCGCGTTCGCAGTTTTGATTATTTAATACTTCTTTCATACAAAAAACTCCTCTAGTGAAATTATTTCTCAGAGTTAATTTAATTTTCTAAAATTTTTTTGAGTGCTTGCTCAATTGCTGACTTAGGAATCTCTGAATTCCCGCGGATAAAAGGCTTGCCGATGTCTTCGAGTAATATCCATTGAAGCGAATCGTTGATTACTTTTTTATCAAAAGCGAATGCTTCGAAAACCTTTTCTTTGCTGATGTTATCCGTTTTGGGAAGAACTCCCGTCAGATGAACAACATCGTTCAACAATTTTAATCTATTTTCATCAAAAATATCAAGTGTTTTTGACAATTCAGCGGCAAATAAAATTCCCAAACCGACCGCTTCGCCGTGTTTGAAGTATTTATAATCGGTAACTTTCTCTAAAGCGTGCGCGAGCGTATGCCCGAAGTTTAAGATTTTACGAGACTTAGCATCCATTCTCGCCGCGTCTTCGCGTTCGTCCTGCATAATGATTTCAGCTTTAAACGAGACCTGCGCGGCAAGAAGTTTTTCCAGATCTTTTACAAATTTTTCGTCGGAAAAATAGTTTTTGAAGTTTTTGACCGGATAATTTTTCAAAAATTTTGCAGTTTTGTTAAAAAGTTTAATACTCGAGATCGCGCCTTGTTTGACGGCTTCGCAGAATCCGGCGGTGAGTTCTCTGGTTTCGAGCGTTTTCAAAGTTTCGACATCAATCAAAACTCCGGCGGGCTGAAAAAATGAACCGATGAGGTTTTTGCCGAATTCGGTATTGACGGCGGTTTTTCCGCCGACCGAAGAATCTATCATCGAAAGAAGCGTCGTCGGCATCTGCAAAAAGGAAATTCCGCGCAGGTAAACCGCCGCCGCAAATCCGGCTAAATCGCCGACCACGCCGCCGCCGAGCGCAACAACCGCATCGGTTCGCGTTAATTTATTTTCGCTGAAAAACCGCAGAGCATTTTCCAGCGAGCGGAAACTTTTATGTTCCTCGCCGTCTTGCATCAGCCAGATGAACACCTCAAAACCTTGATTTTCCAGACTTTTTTGCAGTTTTTTGCCGTAGAGGGAAAAAACCTTCTCATTTGAAACCACCGCGATTTTTGAAGTTTTGTTCGGCAAATTTTGCTTCGCCCATTCGCCGCCCGTTTTCAATAAATCATTGCCGATTGAAATTTTGTATTGATGCGGGATTTGGTTTAATTTTACGGAAACCTTTTTCATAAAATTGCTCTCTGCGTTCTCTGCGCTTTTGCGTGAAATTTATTGCTTTATAATTGAGAAACTCAACAAAACTATCTAAAAACTTTCAGCCAAAAGATCAAAACTCGTTTCAAAGCCGATCAAATCTGCCATCGCTTCAGCGCGGTGGCGTTCGGCGGTATTCCAGAAATCAATTAATTCCTCGAATGCGGCGCGCCTGTTCCACCACAGAAAATCGTATTTTTCCCTGAAATATTCGCGCAAACCGTAGGCAAATAAACGACTTCGCACATTTTTTTGTGCCGCATTTCGGCTGGAAACTTCAAAGATAATCTGTTCTTTTTTAAAGTTAAAACCGAGATTATTGGTAAAATTTTCCGCCGATTTTTGCCAAATATGCTCAAAATCCGGTTTTTCGCTTGAATAAATTTCCGCTTCGGCTAAAAATCTTAAAACCTCGCGGCGCGTTTCAAATAAAAGCCGGAAATTATTTTCTTTGATAATTTTATTAATGTGTTTTTCTTCCTTGACCGAAAAACTTTTTCGCAAAAAACTTTCATCGCCAAGCAAACTTTGAAACAAAAAACCGTAAGCGGTTCCCAAACAATCATCGGGAGCGAACACGAATTCGGGAAATCGCTTTAACAAACTCTTAGAAGTCCAGCCGTTTTTCTGCGCTATGCCGAAATTCTGCAAAAACCGGAGATAATTTTCCGCGCCGTCTTTGACTGAAAAACACAAAAAAATATCATCCGGCACATTCGGCGCAAAACTTTTTGTTTGTTTATATTTAGAAACCTTTTTCAGTTTTATCTGCGAAATTTTTCCTGTGCTGAAACCGAAATTTTCGAGAATCTGCGCGTAGAAAAACGGAAGATGTCTGCCGGCATAAATTGATTTTCTTTCGATCTTTTCATTCAGAAAAAGAAAATCCGAAAATTGCAGGTTTTTTGTTTCGGCGCAGATTTCGGCTAGCAGTCTGAAATAGATTTCTTCCGTTGATTCCAAAAACTTTTCGGCTTTTGCGGCAAAATTTTGAAATTCAACACCGGAAATTTCTTCAAATATTCCGCGCAGATTTTCAAATCCGAGTTTTTTTGAATTTTCGTGAAATTGGGAAAATCTTTCAAAAATTAAATCCGAACAGATATTTTCCGCTTCGATTAGGCGCGTAAAAAGTTCGCTTCTGACATCGGGATTTTCTTCCGTTTTGATTTTTTCCGAAACGTTTGCCGGCGTTAAGACTTCGTCTTGAAATTTGACGCTCACCGATTTTCGGCATTTTTCGATTTCGCGGGAGATTTCTTTTGTTTGATTTTGCAGACATCCGAGCTGCGAAATTTGCAGCAGAATTTTTCGCCCGTGTTGTTCGATTTCCGTATGTTCGGCGGCATTTTCGGCAGCGTTTTTCAAGCTTTCTACGGTTGAAAAGGTAAATAAATCGCTGAAAATTTCTTCGATTTCTTCGCGCGATTTTGCCGGATTTTGTCCGAAATAATTTTCCAGCCGAAGTTTTTCGGTCTGCAATTTATAATCTCGTAAATTTTGCCGGATCTCAGCCAGATTCATTTTTTGAGATTAACTTAATTTAGCGAAAACGCCCAATGTCAGGAAGAACTTTGATTGTAACTGTTGAGGTCTTTGATTATTAGTGAAAAAGTGAAAAAGTGAAAAAGTGAAAAAGTTTTTGGTGTGTTCGGGTTTTAATTTTAGGAAAAACAGGAAAATCTTTGTTTTGAGCAAATTTGTCGGCAAATTAAGAGAAACTTTTTCACACTTTCACTTTTTCACTTGCCTCTGAAACCTGTCCTAATCAATTACCTTTGATTTAAAAAAGATAGAGCGGATGAAGCAACGTGGAAGTGTACCGCATCCGCCAATTCGTAGTTACTGTCCTCACCCCAGCAACCACTGGAAACGGAGGTTTCACCTACCGTTTCGGTATTGTTAATATACCTTTTCTGTGTTTAATTTTGCAAGGCACTATTTAATTTTTTTTAAATTTGTGCGCTTAAACCCAATGATCCGAAACATTTGTCAGAATAATTTCGGGAAAAGATTCTTCGATTGCTGCTTGCATTTTTTTTCTCGCCTCCAATTCCGGCATCCCGGCAAAAGCATTTTCCCTCTGCTCGGCGGATTTCCATTGCGCGTAAGCATACCAAACGCCGTCGTCCCCGCGATGCAGCCGCGAGCCGAGCGAATCATAATTTTCGACGATAAATTTTGTTACTTCCGACCAGGACTCGATCAATTGATCTTCCATTCCTATCTTTGTTCGCCAGCGGTAAAGAACTATAAACATTTGATTTTACTCCAAGCTGTTTTGAATTGTTTGTGCCAGCTGATTTGCCTGCCGTTCGATTTCCGCTTGATTTTCGCCCTCGATCATCACCCGCGCGAGATTTTCCGTTCCCGAATAACGCAGCAGAAGTCTGCCTTTTTCGCCTAATTCCGCTTCGATCTGTTTTGCGGCATCATTGATTTCCGCAATTTCTTCAAACGGGAGTTTTTCACGAACTTTGATGTTGACCAAAATTTGCGGAAACTGCGTAAAGCCATTAATCATTCCGGATAGAGTTTTTTTGTTAGACTGCAATGCTTCCAAAAGATAAAGCGTCGTGAACATTCCGTCGCCGACCAGACTTTTATCCGGAAAAATTATATGCCCCGATTGTTCGCCGCCGACCGAAGATTTTGTATTGAGAAGCTCCTGCAAAACGTATTTATCGCCGACGGGCGTTCGCAAAAGTTTGATTTCTCTTGAATTCAGCGCGACTTCCAAACCGATATTGCTCATCACGGTGGCGACAATCGTATCGTTATTTAATTCGCCGCGTTCCTGCAGATGCTGCGCCATAATCCATAAAACCGCGTCGCCGTCCACAAAATTTCCGTTTTCGTCAACAAACAGCGAACGATCCGCATCGCCATCGAAAGCCACACCGAAATCGGCTTTTTCTTCCAGAACTTTTTTCTGCAAATTACCGATATGCAGCGAACCGCAATCTTTATTGATGTTTTTCCCGTCCGGCGCGTTATTGATGACAACTGTTTCCGCGCCGAACTTTTGAAAAAGACGCGGTGCAAGATTCGAAGCCGCGCCGTTGGCGCAATCAATGACCATTTTGAAACTTTCAAGCGATAAATCTTTGAATTCTTCAGTCAGATAATCCAAATAAATTTCCTGATATTCACCGGCTTTTTCAGAATCACGTTCTGACTTGGAACTTGGAACTTGGAACTTGGAACTTGGAACTTGGAACTTGGAACTTTGAAAAATATCTTCTTCGATTTTTCTTTCCGTGTCGCCGTCGAGTTTTTTTCCGCTTGGAGAAAAGATTTTTATTCCGTTGTCTTCAAACGGGTTATGCGATGCGCTGATGACAATTCCGGCATCGAAATTTATTTTTTTTGTCAAATAAGCAACGCCCGGAGTCGTGATCACATTTGCCGATTCGCATTCTGCACCTTCCGACATTGCGCCTTCGCAAAATGCTTTTTCGATCCAAACGCCTGATTCGCGTGTGTCTCTGCCGATAATAAAGCGCGCATTTCTGCCGAGTTTTCCCCGGAATTGCCGCGCCAGAGATTTTCCGATTATGGTTAAAGTATTTTTATCAAGCGGAAAGGCTCCGGCTGCGCCGCGAATTCCGTCCGTTCCGAAAAGTTTTTTCATCTTGTAATTTGTAAATTCTTATTTATTTTAATTTGTGAAAATTTTATCAATACAGCAGATTATAACAAAACGGCAAACTCTACAATCTATAACCAAAACTTGTAGAATCTATAAGTTTTACAAAAAGCATTTGACAACCTTTTACAAAATAAGCGAATCTTTATATGTACGGATTTTCAAAGTCCGTGCGATCACCAGAGAGATTTCACTTTTAAATCTCGTTCGACGAATCAAATCTAAAATTAAATAAGTATTATGAAATTAAAAGTTTTTATCGGTTTAGCCAGCGTTGCGTTTTTTTCTGTTTCAGCTTTTTCGCAAGGACCCGGAACGCCGGAAACAACGGCGGCGCGTCCGCGTGTGATTGGTGCAAACGCCGCAACTACGCCAACGCCGAGACCGGGCAAAGTAGTTGTTATTACGGACAATACGCCGAAAACATCGGCGACTCCGAAACCGACTCCGTATCGAATTCCTGCACCTAAAGCGACACCTCCCGAAACGAATCAAACAGTTCCGACAAATCCTCAAAATAGCGCAAATCGTTTATCTTTCGGGCAAATCAGAAACAAGATCAATGAAGCGAAAAGAGAAATGCAGTCGCGTCCGATTCTGACGGCTTCAAGCGAAAGTGTGAATCCGTCCGAAAGTCTGAAGCTGACCGATGTCGTCAAGCTCGCCTTTTATGATTGGGATACCAAAGATATTGATTACGTTATAGTTCCAAAAGAATATTTTTTGTCGCCGACGAAAAGTATGTTTACCATTTCATCAAGCGGCAAAGCCTTGACGATAAAGTCAATTCGCGGCAACGGCGTAAACACGCCCGTAATGATTATTGATCAAAAAAATACCGCGCATCTTCCGCTGCTTGTTCAATATCCGCGCGAAGACAAGGGCGTTTTGCAGGAAATCGCCTTTTATATTTCGACGCATCCCGGCATCGTCACGCCCGAAGTCGTCAATGCCGGAAAACTTTATGTTCGCAATACGATTGATATTGCGCGTGAAAACCTCAGAAAGAAAAACATTTTCATTTCGCCGCAAGTAACCGATATGGCGGAGCGTCTGGCGGTCGTCGAACATATTGATCACCAGCGTTTCCGTAATGAATATCATCCGACAATTTTTAATGACGTTTTCGCGCTTTTTGCCTTAAATGAAGGCGAAACATATAAATACTCGGTCAGCAGCGCGGGCGCGGGCGGAATGGTGCAGATGATTCCTTCGACCTACAGAATGGTTCGGGCGCGTTTTCCGCAGGTCAATCTGATGCCTGATTTTGTTGTCGGAATGCGAAATCACGTCAATGCTTCGGAAGCGATGCTGCTGTATATGCAGTGGACCTGGAACGATTTGATTTCCAGCCCGACGGTTGCCGATGCGATCAACAGCGGAATCGCCACGCCGGCGGAATTGATGTCAGCCGGTTATAATTCAAATCCGGCGCGTCTGCCCGGCTATATCAAACGCGGCGGCGCAAATTGGAAAACTTTAATTCCCCGCGAAACAAAGATTTATCTCGAAATCAATGAATCTTTTGACCGGCATTTCCCGATGGCAAAACGAACCAAGTAAAGTGAAAAAGTTTAAAGGTGAAAAAGTCTAAAAGTTTAAAGTGATTGATTGCCGGGTTTTTCGAAAAATTCGGTCATCAAAAATTTACTTTTTCACCTTTGAACTTTTAAACTTTCTACCTTTTCACTTTTCATCCTGGATTTGCTGAAACTTGAGTTGAACATCGGTAAAAGATTTTCCGATCAGAGATTCGCCGGTAAAAAATTTGTAATTCGTAACTTC
>JBBRVS010000030.1:0-34497 GCA_038246645.1 Pyrinomonadales bacterium | reverse complement strand
GAAATCTTTTGAACTTGCTCAAATGGGATTTATCCAATTCGGACAGCACAATAGCAATTTCTGGACTTCCGCTACGTTTAATAATAGTTCCGTCTGCAAAGATGAAACCAATCCAATACATTGCTTGCGGAGTCAATTTATCAAATGCCGGATGCCAAAGACTATGCTTTCTTTGAGCAAGTTGCTGACTTCTGACTTTGATTCCCCGACGTTTGAGAATACCAAGCACGGCAACGCTACTAATTCCATACCCTTCGGATATTTGATTGCTAGATTTTCCGTCTTGATAAATCTGACAAACTTCCTGTTTTTGTTGTTTAGACAATCTATATTGCATAGAATTCTTATAACGCAGGGTGTACTTAAAAGTGGGACACAGAAATATCAATAATTTTTGATGACGATTTTGACTGCTATATATTGTAGATAGATTTTTAAAAGCACAATATACAGCCCTAATTTTGTCAATTTTTAAAGGTCTGTTGAATTTGGCGAAAAGTGTGTCCCACTTTTAATTACACCCATCGGTTTCGATACTAATAATTTACAAAGTTGCCGAATAACCAACTTAGAAAACATTGCTATTTCTCTTTGTTTATCTATGTTTCGTTGTTTGCAACCAATCGGCATTCATCCACCGCCAAAATCGGCTCGCGCACTAATTTTGGAAGTGGACTTCTGCCTTCCGACGTTAAATCATAAACAGATTTTTAATACATACTGAACGAATTTAAGACAGTTGTCCTAAATCTATATACGGAAGATGTATGTAATAAAGACAGTTTAAATTTATCTGATAAGTATTAATAAAATTATTGAAACTCAGTTTTTGCAAGGCTTTTAGCAAGTTTTACATAAAAAATGAAATTTGGCACACGGCTTGCTTAGAGTCTTAAACATTAAGAAATATCCAAGAGGAAATTAACGAAACTCTTTGGAAGGTTACTTGAAAAAATAGTTTATATATTCCAATTAATAAGCAGAATCGGGGAAGAGTACGAGCAAGGGGTAGGATATATGGAAACTTCTTTTTATCAAAATATGTTCGGAATGAAAACACTCCGGATTTGATAAGTAGAGTTTGGAAGTTGAGGCTAGTGTGTTTGGGGAAAAGATCGGTTTATTAGGCAAACTTTTCGCGTGTGGACACGGAAAGATAAACCGATCTTTTAGTTTGGGGAAAGTTGCGTATCGAATCTGTTTGAACTGTGGTGCGTGAAAACAGATTCGATACGCAGATCAAGAGAGAGGCTTGGCGGCTTTTATTATCCGCCGAGTAGTTAAATCGAAAGAACAATTAAACTTATAATCCTTTGAAATTTGAATAGCAGAACTTTTTTGGCAAATTTATATTTATGTTTATTGATAAATTTTTCATATAAACTTTTTATATCCGAGCCGCTTCGTTTTTGAGTTTTGTTTTTCAATGTTTAGCCGGAATTCTTTAGTTAGAATTCCGGTTTTTTTTGCTTTAAATCATCTCTTCATACATTTTATAATGCGAAGATTGCATTCCGCATTTTGCGTAAACTTTCTGAGCATTAGAGTTTTCTTTTTCAACATAAAGCCGGAAACCGCAGACATCGCCGCGCTTTTCGGCTTTTTCCTTTACAAATTCATACATTTGCGAATAGATTTTCTTGCCGCGCATTTCGGGCAGAATATAAACGCTCTGAATCCACCAAAACCATTTGTCGCGCCAATCGCTCCATTCAAAAGTTATCATCAAACCGCCGACGATTTTTCCCGATTCATCTTCCGCGACCACATAAAAACCTTTTTTTTCATCTTCGAAAACCGCTGCGACCCCGCTCTGCAAAACGGCTGTTTCAAGCCGTTTCCCCTCGGTTTCCAGAGCCATTGCCTGATTAAATTCGACCAGATTATCCGCGTCTTCGCGTTGCGCGATTCGTATTTGCATAAATTCTTCCTTGACGATTTTTGTTTTGACTACTACTCTAAAATGTTTTGCTTCGGATGCAAAATCTAAACATTATGAAACTTCGGATACTTTATCACGGAAACTGTTTTGACGGCGTTTCTTCCGCCGCCATTTTTACCAAATTTTATCAGGCGAAAATCAATGAAAACGTCGAGATTTTCTACACGCCGACGATGCACCGCGCCGGAAATGCGTTTGATACCGAACAATTTGACGGTGATGAAAATGCGATTGTTGATTTCAAATACTGCCCGGACGAACGCCTGACGTGGTGGTTCGATCATCATCAATCGGCGTTTCTCACAAAAGAAGACGAAGCGCATTTTCTGGCAGACACGTCGGGCAAAAAATTTCTCGATATTACAAGCAAATCCTGCGCGGAATTTATCGCCCGCGTAGCGGAAGAAAACTACGGGTTTAAGGACGAATCGCTCGCCGAACTGATTCATTGGGCGCATATAATTGATGGCGCACTCTATGAATCTCCGGCGCAATGCGTCGAACTTCGTTCGTCCGCGCTGAAATTGATGCAGGTCATCGAAGGCGAAAAAGACCCGAAATTCGTCGAAAGAATCATCCGCAGTTTGACGGAAAAATCTCTCGACGAAATTTTAGAAAGCGAAGAAATTCAGGCAAAACTCGATCCGATTTTAGAGCAGCATTGGCAAATGGTCGAGCTCATCAAGGAAAAATCCGAATACGCGAAAGGCGTTGTAACCTTTGATCTGACCGAAAATTTCGTTGACGGCTACAACAAATTTATCCCGTATTATTTTTATCCCGAAACGACTTATAACGTATCGCTGACGCGCAGCCGATTCCGCACGAAAATCTCGGTCGGCTCGAATCCCTGGTCGCCGCGCCCGCGCACACATAATATCGCGGAAATCTGCGAACGCTACGGCGGCGGCGGACACGCGGTCGTCGGCGCGGTTTCGCTGCCGCCCGAAGATGTCGCAAAAGGCAAACAATTTATGCGCGAAATCGTTGAAGAATTGCAGTTTAAGGATTAAATTTCGAGAACTCTTTCAAGCTGCTGTGAGATCAAAAACTTATCATATTGGGCGTGGCGTTTGTTCATCAGTTCGATCAGATTTCTGATGACCGAGCGGTGAACTTCGGCAAATTTCGGGTGTGTCTCAAATTTTTCGAGAAGTCGCCGCATTGATTCGGAGATACTTGCGACAAAGAGATTATTGTTGATCTGTTCGGTCATCGAAACCTTGCCGTTTGTATAGTCAAAAACCGTCGAATTCGGATGCAGAAACGGGTATTCCTCGAAAACTTCGGCGCGCACTCTTTCAAAAACCCAGACGAAATTAAGATTTGATGCCGCCAGCGATTCTTCGACCGTTTGCAGAATTTCGCCGATCAAATCCAGAAGTTCGTGCCAATCGCGCAAATGGTCTTCTTCGATTGATTGCTCGATAATTTTTTCTTCCGGTTTTTCCGGTATTTCCGCGTCTTTTTTTTTCAGCCCTTTTCTTCTAAATGAAAACGGAAGGTTCGGCAAACCGAGTTTTTCCTTGAGCGAAACAGCCGCTTTCGGTTTGGCAATCTCTTCTGCCGGTTCTGATTCTTTGGCAGTTTCGGGAATTTGAACAATTTCAGGTTCGGCTAAAGATTCTGCCGGTTGAATTTCATTTTTAGTTTTTTCACTAACTTTTTCCTCGCCTTCGTCATAAACATTGATAATTCCGCCGGGTTCGTGAGCGCGAACGAGAATGCGCGGCAAAACCTCTCTGCCGACGGAAATGCGTCCGGCAAAATGATCGTTTTCACGCGCCGTTACTTCATTTTCCGGGTTGAAAAAAATGTCGGATTCATAGCCCTTCGTTTCAAAATGAACTCTGCCGACAAATTTTTGCTGACGCAGAAATTTCAGCAAAGCGGAAAGATTAACGTAGGATGTGTTCAGATTTTTATGCGTCGAATTGATTTTCATTTCAGATTTTTAACGGGAGAAAATTTCACCAAGTTTAACTGCAATGATAAATTAAGAGCATTTTTCCGGCAAATTTTAATTGGTTTTAGCGGAAATTTTCCGAACTTGCCGGGTTTCAATTGCAATTATCGGCATTTTCGGTCAAAATTTGCAAACAAAATATTTGTAAAAGCAATCTTGGCTTCCACAAGCGACATTCCAAACTAAAACAATTTTTGATTTTTTTGACACCGGAAAACTATGAAAAATTTATTTCGTACAAAATCTATCGAGCAAATCAAAGCCGATGCCGCAGGCGGTTTTATCGAACACGACTTTTCGGAAGCCGCGCCGCAAATCGAAGGTCAAATGCATCTGCGCCGAACACTCGGATTATTCGATCTGACAATGCTCGGCATCGCCGCGATCATCGGCGCGGGAATTTTTTCGATGGTCGGCAAGGCATCGTTTAACGGCGGTCCTGCCGTTATTTTTCTTTTTGTCTTTTCGGCAATCGCCTGCGGTTTTGCCGCGCTTTGCTACGCGGAATTTGCGTCGCGTATTCCGATTGCGGGTTCGGCTTACACATATTCCTACGCTTCGATGGGCGAATTTATCGCCTGGATAATCGGTTGGGATTTAATCGTCGAATACGCCATCGGAAATATCGCCGTAGCAATTTCGTGGTCTGATTATTTTACGGGAATGCTCCGAGGTTTAAGATTTCCCGCGCTCGGACTGCCGAACGGCATACATATTCCCGAACATCTGACGATGGATTATTTGAGTGCTTCGCGCGGATTTGCCGCAAACGGCGAACTTATTCAGCAGACTGTGAGCCAGGGCTATACGATTGAAGCACTCGGCAATATGAAGGGCGATGATCTGCTGAAAATCTCGGAAAACCTCAATCCGCAAATTATCGAGGCTTTTCTTGCCTGGACAAATGCGCCGATGATCGGCGGAATTCGCATCATCGCCGATCTTCCGGCGTTAATGATAACTCTCACTATTACCGCGCTCGTTTATGTCGGAATCCGCGAATCGAAATTTGTCTCAAACATAATGACGATTTTGAAAATTGCGATTATTCTGCTCGTCATTTTCCTCGGGTTAAATTACGTCAATCCGGCAAATTGGTCGCCGTTTGCGCCGAACGGAGTCGAAGGAGTTTTGAAAGGCGTTTCGGCTGTTTTCTTTGCCTACATCGGTTTTGACGCGCTGGCAACAACCGCCGAAGAAGCAAAAAACCCGAGCCGGGATTTGCCGCTGGCAATGATTCTGTCGCTGGTTATCTGCACGGTTTTATATATCGCGCTGACGCTCGTTATAACCGGAATGGTTAGTTACAAACTCCTGAATGTCGGCGATCCGCTCGCGTTCGTCTTCAGCGATCAAGGCGCTGACATTCCCTGGGTTGCCGGAATTATCGCCGTCAGCGCGGTTATCGCGATGGCAACGGTTTTCCTCGTTTTCCAGATCGGTCAGCCGCGCTTGTGGATGGCGATGAGCCGCGACGGGCTTCTGCCGAAAATCTTTTCCTCGATTCATCCGAAATTCAAAACGCCGTGGTTTGCAACGATCATTACGGGTCTGGTCGTGGCGATTCCCGCGCTGTTTATGAATCTGACGGAAGTTACAGACCTTGCCAGCATCGGAACTCTGTTCGCGTTCGTCGTCGTCTGCGCCGGAGTGTTGTTCAAAGACAAGGAATTCCGCGAACAAGGCGGACGGCGTTATGTGCCGTATATCAATTCGCAGTTTATTCTGCCGATTATTTTAATTATCACAGCGTTTTTTCTTGTCTATTTCAATGGTATTTCCACGTTAAATGAAAATGCAAAAAGCAAAGACCTGAGAATTTCCGCAAAAGATTTGTCTGAAATATCTGAAGACGCTAAGTTATCGTCTTTTGACTTTTCTAATTTATCTAATATGGAAGTTTATTCGGAAGGATTAAGCATTTTCGGAAATATTTTCAGCGTTAATACTGTTGATGAAACAAAAACCGTAAAAATTACTCTTCCTAAAAAAGAAAGAACCATTTCAACTTCAAAAGAAAAAATAATATTGGTCGAAACAGCAGGTGAAAGAGAACTTATTTTCACGCCTGATACGGCAAAGACTGAAAGCGAAGCCAACTATTTTTTGAGTTTTACTCCATTTAGAAATGAAGAAAAAGTTACTACTCCGAATCTAAATCCACCAATCACGGTAGTAACGGATGAAGGAGATGCGACATTAACAATTATTTCAGTACAAAAAACCGAACCTTGGTTGAGTGCATTTTCGCACAAAATCCCGATGTTTGTTTATCTTATTTTGTTAGTTGTGATGCTCTTTTTGAGTTTTACGAAAAAACTGTCGCTGATTCCGGTTCTCGGTTTGCTTTTATGCGCTTATCTGATGACCGAACTCGGCGTGACCAATTGGTTTCGTTTCGGTCTGTGGATGCTCGTCGGTTTGGTCATTTATTTTCTGTATGGCTACAAACACAGTAAATTAAATAACCGACCGGAAACGCCGCCGGAAACACCTGCGGAAAGTTAAATTAAAAAATAGTTCGGAGTTCCGACTCCGAACTATTTTTTCGATTTTACAAAACTTGACAAAACCCGTCAGACCAAATTATCTGCCGCAACGTCTAAATAAGCTGAACACAATCTTTATTAATTTTTTTTAGGAGTAATTTCGATGAAAATCAAAATCGTTTTAATGGCGGTATTTTGTATAATTTTAAGCGTGGCGGCGGTTTCCGCGCAGGACAAAACAACTAATTTTGCGGGTAATTGGGAACTTGATACTTCAAAAAGCAAGTTATCGGACAGAGTGCGGATCGAATCAATGACGATGAATATAGCGCAGACTGAAAAAGATTTAACGGTTGAAACCAAAACAACGCGCGCCGAAAATGAAATGCGCGGAAACGGTGGCAATCGGCGGCGCGGCGGCGGCGGCGGCGGTATGATGGGCGGCGATGCAACTCTCACTTACACGCTTGACGGCAAGGAAACCTTGGCGGAATCATCTGCGGCAATAGGCGAAACAAAACTCAAAGCCAAATTTGAAAAAGACGGAAAATTAAAACTCGTTCAAACCCGTACTATCGAAACGCAAATGGGCGGAATAAGCATTAAAATCAATGAAAACTGGGAACTGAAAGATGACGGAAAAACTTTGATTATTAAGCGCGATATGGAAACGCCGCGCGGCACGCAAAGTTCGGAAATGTATTTTACAAAGCAATAGCAACATCAAAAAATCGAACCCGAAGGCAAAAGTTATATAAAGACTTTTGCCTTTTTCGTTTTATGAATAAACCGTTTTATTATGATAAAGTCGTCTAAATATATATATTTCAGATATCTGGAGAAAACCCGATGAAACCTGCATTTTCCTATGATACGATGCCGTATCCGAGCAAATTTTTTCTGCAAACGCATCCCGACCGGCTGGCGACAATCGGGACGCTTTTCGGCATAAACGCGTCGGATGTGAAAACGTGCCGCGTTCTCGAACTCGGCTGCGGCAACGGAAGCAATCTGATCGCGCACGGATTTAATTTGCCGACCGCAGAATTTGTCGGCGTGGATCTGGCGGAAACGCATATCGTCGAAGGAAACCGGGCGGTCGCCGAGTTAAACTTAAAAAACGTCGAACTCCGGCAAGGCGACGTTACGGAAATGTCGGTCGCGGAATACGGCAAATTCGACTATATCATCGCGCACGGGCTTTTTTCGTGGATTCCCGATTTCGTGCAAGCAAAGGTTTTGTCGCTCTACCGCGAAATGCTGACCGAAAACGGCATCGGCTACATCAGCTACAACGCTTTTCCGGGCGCACATCTGCGCGAAATGGTGCGCAATATGATGCGTTTTCACACGATTGAAATAAGCGATCCGCTTGAAAAAGTCGGCAGCGCGATTTCGTTTTTGAGTCTTTTATCGGAAAACACGACCGAGAAAAAAACCTTTAAACCCGTTCTGGAAAACGAACTCGAAAGACATTTCCGGCACGACGCGGCGGATATTTTTCACGACGATCTGGGCGATTTTTACCGTCCGTTTTATTTTCACGAATTTGCCGAATTATTAAAGGAAAACGATCTACAATTTTTAGCTGAAGCTGAATTTCACGCGATGTCAATTAATTCTTTTCCACCGGACGTGCGCGAATTTCTTGCGCCGATTAACGATGTAATCAAACGCGAACAATACGCCGATTTCTTTCGCGGCAGAGTTTTTCGCCAGACGCTTTTTTGCCGGTCGGAAACCCGATTAAACCGCCAAATCGCGCCGGAAATTCTGGATAAATTTCTCGTTTCCTCATCGCTTCGTCCGGCATCTGCAAATTTTTCGGCAGCGTCGCCGAACGTCGAAAAATTCGTCGGCGCAAAAGGTGTCGGAATCGAGATCAATCATCCTTTGACCAAAGCCGCTTTAAGTATTCTGGGCGAAATGTGGGGACGCGCCGTTGCTTTTGCCGAACTTCTCGGAAAAGCCAAAGAAATGCTTGAAAGCGAAGGTTTAAATCTCGAAGATTTTGAAACGCAAGCCGATACGACGCGGGCGATTCTTTTTCAAATTATCAGCGGCACGGATTTGATCGAACTCCATCTTTTTCAGCCCGACGCAAACACGAAAGTGCGCGAAAAACCGAAAATCAATGAACTGGCGCGTTGGCAACTCGATCAAGCGAATAATGTTTCGACGCTTTTGGGTTTGGATTTGAAAATTGAAGATGAAGTTTCGCGCCAACTTCTGAATTTGATGGACGGCACACGAAACGCGGAAGAATTATTCAAAGATATGACCGAATTTATCAAAACAACCGAAGAAATCCAAGACAAACAAGACCTTTTGAATAATCTCGAAAGCTGGATTTCGGACAGCATCGCGCAGCTTGCCAAACTCGGAATGTTTGCCGAATAAATTGTAACTGAGATTTCGTAAAAAATCTTTTAGGAGTTACCGTCTGTTTATGTACTTTGAATGTAACTGATTAGGTCTTAAATAAAATGAATTGCCGTCTGCTTTAGCTGACGGAAAAAGTTTAATTTTTCAAACAGGCTTTAGCCAAATTATATAAAAAATGAACAATTCCTTATTGCTTTAGCTTAAGCTCTAAGGATGATTGATTATTTTTAATAAATTTGGCTGAGGTCCTTGATTTAATTCAACTAATAATCCGTCAGCTAAAGCAGACGGCAATTCATATTCTTTAAGAATTAAAATCAGTTAAAATAATTTTATGACTCCAAAACCCGAACCGCCGAAGGATGCTTCGGCGGTAATTTTACTAAATCACGATTTGACCGAAATTCTCTGGGCGAAACGAAATCCGAAGCTGAAATTCCTTGGCGGTTTTCACGGTTTTCCGGGCGGAAAACTCGAACCGGACGATGCGCTTGCCGATGTCAGAAATGCGGAAACGGCAGAAACGGCGAAACTCATCGCGTGCGCGGTGCGCGAAGTTTTTGAAGAAACGGGCGTTTTGCTTGTCAGAAACGGCGAAAAACTGACAAAAGGTCAACGCGCATCGCTTCACGATGATCTTGTTTCCGGCAGATTTCCGTTTTCCGAAATTTTGGAAACGTGGGGTTTGTGGATTGACGCCGAAGATTTTATTTATACGGGAATCTGGACAACGCCCGAATTTTCGCCGATTCGCTTTAAAACGCGGTTTTTTATCGCTGTTTGTCCGCCGAAACAAGAGCCTTACGCGGCGATTGACGAACTGCAAAACATCGAATTTATCGCGCCCGCAAAAGGATTTGATCTCTGGAAAAATTCAAAAGTTCTGATCGCACCGCCGGTTTTGATCGCGCTTCGGGAATTCGCCGAAAATAAAGTTCAAAGTTCAAAGTTCAAAGTTCAAAGTTCAAAGTTCAAAGTTCAATTTATAGAAAATATCGCGCAAAATCTTCTCGAAAAATCCCGAAATTGCGACGGAAATATAGATTATATCGAACTGAATTCGCGTCTTGTGTGCTTTGCCTTGCGGACGAAAACTTTGCCGCCGGCGACTCATACGAATTGTTTTATTATTGGAAAAAAAGAATTTATCGTCATTGATGCGGCTTCAAAAGATGAAAACGAACAGCGGAAATTGTTTGATTTTGTTGATGATTTAATCGAATCGGGCGGCGTTTGTAAAGAAATTATCGTTTCGCATCTTCACGCCGATCATTTCGGCGGCGAAACTGTCTTAAAAGCGCATCTGCGGAAAAAATTCTCGCTGGAAATTCCGATCTCGGCGCATCAATTAACGGCGGAAAGTTTGCGCGGAAAAGTGGAAATCAAGAATTTTATCGAAGACGAAAAAGTTTATGCACTAAAAGACGAACGCGGCGAAGCTTTTGAAATACAAGCACTTCACACGCCCGGACACGCTCGCGGGCATCTCTGTTTTTATGACGCGGAATTCGGTTTTCTGCTTTCGAGCGATAATGTTCTCGGTCTCGGTTCGGTTCTGATCGCGCCGCCCGAAGGAAATATGGCGGATTATCTCGGTTCGCTCGAAAGAATGAAAAATCTGCCGAATCTGAATTTTCTGTGCGGTTCGCACGGCTCGGCGGTTAATGATGCGAAAGGGAAAATCGAAGATTATATCCGGCACCGGATAGAACGCGAAAAAAGCATTTTGCGGGCGATAAAAAACGGTGCGAAAACTCCGGCGGAAATTGTTGAAAAAGTTTATACGGACATTTCGCCCGAACTTTGGAAGCTCGCCGAAAAAAGCGTCGAGGCGCATCTTGAAAAGATTAAAGCAGAAAATTTGATCTGAGAACGTTTATTTTATCAAAACTTTTATGTCTTATAAGCTGAAAGTTTTTCGCATTTATAGGTTAAGAAAAACTTGGAGAATTGACAATGAAAAATCAAAAAAATAATCTATTTTTAATCTGCCTAATGCTTTTTTTTATTTCCGGCTGCAATAATTTCGGCTCGTTGAGTAAAGGAAGCGCGAATGATGAAGAAACAAAACCGCCCAAAACTCTGACCGCAAGAATGCTCGACAATATACCGATTCCGGCGGATGCGAAGGTTATTGATGACCAAGAATCCGAGGAGCGATTTTCGGAGGAAAAACGCGTCATAAAACTCGAAACTTCAGAATCGCTTTATGATATTTCGCATTTTTTCCGACAGGAAATGGAAAAAAACGGTTGGAAGGGCAATGAGAGAAATGAGAGAGAAAAAGAGGAAAGGCGCAGTATTATTTCAAATCTGGATTTTTCTAAGGGAACCGAACAAGCGAATATACTCATACTTGCGAATACTGATGACGGCTCAGAGATCGAGATAACCATTGGCAGAAAACTTGAATTTGATGTTCCGCTTCACGAATGTGCCGGGAAAGCTAATCAAATTACGAACAATGATGAATTTACAATAAGAGTAAATTGCCGGGAAAATTTAAGCGTGCTTGCCAAATTTTATAAAGAAGAATTCCCGAAAAAAGGCTGGACATTAACGAATCAGTCCAAAGATTCCGTTTCCGGGAGAGCTGCCAGAAAAATCGTCAAAATTGCCTTTACCAAGGAAAATCTAAAAGCTGTCGTTTCGCTGATTGAAATGAGCACAGACCGTACTTCCGTAAAAATTACAATCAGTAAATAAAAAAATCTTGTGTCAATTCAGATAAATAAAAAACCGCTTTGTCATTTGAAAAAGCGGTTTTTTTGTAAATGAAAAAGATTCGGCGATCTGAATTTTTAGTTATCAGTCGGCTTTTCGCCCTGTTGTTTTCTTTCCTGCCATTTTTGGCGGCGTTCCTGCCTCTGCTGTTCTCTTTCGGCTCTCATCCGGGTTACTTGCGCGGTTTGCTCCGGGGTGAGCAATGCCATCACCGAAATTCTCATCTGCTCGGAAGATGCCTTTATCTGACTTTTCATATCGCTTAAACGCGCCTGATCGGCTTCGGTCAGCGAACCGTCGCGTTTTTTCATCATCAAGGATTTCATTTCTTCGCGTTGCGGCTCGAAAGTCGCTCTTTGCGTTTCCATCATTGATTTGATTTGTGTTCTTTGATTTTCGGTCAGTTCGATGCCGCGCAGCTCGCGCATAACATTTCCGCCGCCGCCGCGCATTCCCTTGCTCATCCCGCGTTTGCCGGATTTACCTTCCTTCATTGATCGGTCATTTGTTTGACCGGAATCTTGCGCGGAAACAAAGGTTGAGAAGGCAACAACCGCAAATGCTAATGTGATAATCGAGAAAAACTTTCGTTTTATTGACATATTTATACCTCTTTGAATTTTTAAGAATTGTTTAGTTTTTTGACTAAGACATAACTTAAGACGTAATAAAATGTGTTTTAGTTGAAAAAATATTCGCAAACCTTGTTTTAACATTTAACATTTGCGAAACGGCGAGGTAAAATGCGATGTTTGAAGATATAGAAAAATACTGGAAACAGCTAAATGAGATTTTTATCAGAAATAAATTCACCCGCAGATTTACGTCAACTTAAAATTGAGGATTTACAAGAGGTTGCCGACGAAGTTCGTCAATTTATCCTCGAAACCTGTTCGCGCATCGGCGGACATACCGGCGCAAGCCTCGGCGCGGTCGAGCTTGCCGTGGCGATGCACTATGCGTTTGATACGCCGAACGACCGGCTTGTTTGGGACGTCGGGCATCAAGCATATGCACACAAGATTTTAACCGGCAGACGCGATCAGATGGGAACGATCAAACAATACAACGGTTTGAGCGGATTTCTGCGGCGCGAAGAATCGGAATACGACACATTCGGCGCGGGACACGCTTCGACTTCGCTGTCCGCCGCACTCGGAATGGCGGTCGCCCGCGATAAACAGCAGAAGGATTTTCACGTCTGCGCCCTGATCGGCGATTCATCGCTCGCCGGCGGAATGGCGATAGAAGCGATCAATCAAGCCGGACATCTGAAAACGAAATTAATCGTTCTGCTCAATGATAACGATATGTCAATCGCTCCGGCAGTCGGCGCGTTGACGCGCTACTTGAATCGAATCAAAGAAGCGCAGAGCTATCACCATCTCAAGGAAGAGATCGGCGAAACGCTCGAATCCGTTCCGGGTTTCGGACACAGCCTTAGACGTGCGGCAAAAACCGTCAAAGATGCAATTGCGGCGGCGGTTTTGCCGGGCGCACTCGTCAATGAACTCGGATTTAAGTATATCGGTTATGTTGACGGACACAATGTGCCGATGCTGGTGCGTGCGCTCGAAGAAGCGAAAAAGATCGAAGACGGTCCGGTCATCGTTCACGCTCTGACGACCAAAGGCAAAGGTTATCCGTCGCGCGAAGAAAATTATTACGCGTGGCACGCGACCGGACCTTTTGATCTGAAAACCGGAAAAGCCATAAAATCAAACACGCCCGCGCCGAAATCATACACACAGGTTTTCGGCGAAACGATGTGCGAACTGATGGAAAGCGACGAAAAAATCGTCGCTTTAACCGCCGCGATGCCGGATGGTACGGGCGTTGATATAATTTTGGGGAAATTTCCCGAACGCGCCTTTGATGTCGGAATTGCCGAACAGCACGCCGTAACCTTTTGTGCGGGAATGGCTTGCGAAGGATTGAAACCCGTCGCGGCGATTTATTCGACGTTTCTGCAGCGCGGTTTAGATCAGATCATTCACGACGTTTGTCTGCAGGATTTAAACGTAACTTTTGCGATGGACCGCGCCGGAATCGTCGGCGCGGACGGTCCGACGCATCACGGGCTGCTCGATATTGCATATTTGCGCGGTTATCCGAATATAACCCTGATGGCTCCGAAAGATGAAGCCGAAATGCGCGATATGCTGCTTACGGCAATCGAACACGAAGGTCCGGCGGCAATTCGTTTTCCGCGCGGTGCGGGCATCGGCGTTGATATTTCCGAAAAACCGCAGGAAATCGAGATCGGAAAAGCCGAACTTCTGCGCGATACGGCGGGCGATGTGGCGATTATTGCCTACGGTTCGATGGTTTATCCGGCACTGGAAGCCGCTGATATTTTGGAAAAAGACGGAATTGAGGCAACCGTAGTCAATGCGCGGTTCGTCAAACCGCTTGATTCGGAATTGATTCTCGCGCTGGCACAAACCAAGCGTCTGATAGTTACGGTCGAAGAAGCTTACTTAGCCGGCGGATTCGGTTCCGCCGTGATGGAACTGCTCGAGGAAAATTCGATGCTTGATAGCGTAAAATTAGTCAGAATGGGCGTTCCCGATCGAATTATCACGCACGGCGATCCGAAATTATTACTGGCAAAATACGGTTTGGATTCCGACGGAATTTATACGAAGGTTAAAGAAACAATTGAAATTTTGGAAGAACGCCGCGTCGGACGGCAGCGGCGAAAAGTCATAAATTAAACGAAAAATGCAAAATCAAAAAAATAATAATAGTAGCGGAAATCCTTTATTAATTATCGGCGCGGTTTTTCTTCTTGTCCTAATCGGCGGTTGGTGGTTTTATTCGTCATCGCAATCAAAGCCACTGCCTGCAAATTCGACCGCAGCAAATACGACTGCGCCGAATGCTCTGGAGGCATATAATCGGGCATCGCCGGGAGCGCAGCCGCCGCATATTTTGGGTTCGCAAACGGCGACCGTCACGGTCGAAGAATTTGCCGATTATCATTGCGGCGCGTGTGCTTCAAAAAATCCCGTTTTAAAACAGATCGCTTCGATCTATAATAACCGGATCAAATTTATTTATCGCAATTTCCCGCTAAATCAATCGAAATCATATGATGCTTCGGTTGCCGCCGAAGCCGCCGGAATGCAGAACAAATTCTGGGATATGCAGAATCTTCTTTTTACCAAGCAAGCCGAATGGTCGGCTTCGACCGATCATCGTAAAATGTTTTCCGATTACGCCGCGCAGATCGGTCTGGACGTTGCCAAATTTCAAACCGATTCACTGGGACTTCCCGCAAAACAGCGCGTAGATAGTGACCAAACTCGAGGTCGTTCATTAAAAGTGGCTTCGACTCCGACGGTTTTTGTCAATGGTTTGTCCATTCCGTTTAATCAAATTACGGTCGAAGGATTGCGCCAGATCATTGATGCCGAACTGCAAAAAGCCGGAAATAATCAAACGCAACAGCAGGCTCCGGCAGAAAATCCTTCTGAAACCAATCAACCGGTAAACAATAATCAAAGTCAACCTAAAACGGAAACATCCGAATCGAACAAATCCGTTTCGAATAATTCGAATAAATAAATATGTCAGAAAATATACCCGGGCAAAGCGGAATCTTTATCTCGAAACTCCCGATTTTAGCGGCGGTTGTCGCTTTGATCGGTCTGGCGGATTCGGTTTATCTGACGATTCAGCATTTTACGGGCGAGCCGGTTCCGTGCAATTTGATATCGAATTGTGAAAAGGTTTTGACGAGTCAATACGCGGAAATCTTCGGCATTCCGACGGCGGCTTTCGGCGCGGCGGCATATTTTCTGGCATTTTCGCTGGCGGTTATGGCGGCTTACGGCAACCGCTCGATGTGGACGATTTTCGGCGCACTGGTCGCCGTAATGACGATTTTCACCATTTATCTCATTTATTTACAAGCTTTCGTAATCGAAGCCTTTTGCCAATTTTGCCTGATTTCCGCCGCTTCGACTTTGACACTTTTTATCATTTTTATCATTTCAAAATTTTATCGCACCGGATAAATTTTCCTCTCTTTGAATCTAATTTCAAAGCCTACCCGAATAATATATCGAGTGGTAAAAACTATTGTTTTTACCCGAAAACAGATTTTGACGAATTTAAGTAAAGAAAAGTACTTATATTTCGCTTTTAATATGATTTGTTGGAATAATTACGGCTGATATTTTGAAAATTAAAGGTAATCGGGCACTTTCTCGTTTTTGCGAACTTGGCAAAACTCTTTATAATGAGATAACTTAAATCTTTAACCTAAAGTAAGAGAGAATAAAGTTTGTGGCTCAAGTTATCCTACAACGTATCGCTGACGGAGATAAAAACGCCGTTCAAGATTGTCTGGACAAATATAGCGGTCTTATCTGGTCGTTAGCCCGGCGTATGTGTCGAAATACGGCTGATGCAGAAGATGCAGTTCAGGAAATTTTTATTGATATTTGGAAAAATGCCGGACGCTTTGATGAAACGCAAGCATCCGAAACGACGTTTATCGCAATGATCGCCCGGCGGCGTTTGATTGACAGATTGCGAAAAGTAACCCGTCAACCCGATATTGATTCGCTGGAAGACATTCTGCACGAACCTTCAAAAGATGTAAGCGAAGATATTCTAACGTGCATTGAAGCCAAAGAAGCTGCCAAGGCAATGAAGGGACTGCGAATCGAACAACGGCGGGCTATTTATTTATTTGTCGTTCAAGGCTGTTCGCATCAGGAAATCGCCGACGCGCTCAATATGCCGCTCGGCACGGTCAAAACACATATCAGGCGCGGTTTAATGCAAATGCGCGAGATTTTAGATTTAGGAAATTCAGGAAATATGAAGGAGGTATCGGCATGAAAGATTTAACTGAAGAAAAATTGCTCGATCTCCTTTGTAAAAAAGCCGTTTCGGGCTTGGATGCAACTGAGTCGGAGCAGTTAAAAGAACTCGAAAAAGCGTTTCCCGAATGGGAAGATGACACGTCTTTTGAATTTGCCGCCGCCGCGATAAATCTCTCGGCGGTTGACGCGAGCGAAGAAATGCCCGCGCATCTGCGTTCAAAAATTCTGGCGAGTGCCGATGAATTTTTCGAGTCGAAAGAACAAATACAGGAAACGATAAGTTTCGCGCCGCGCACCGGTCAAATAAACGATTCGCTCTCAACGGATAATAATATCAGCAATGAGCCGAAAACGTCCTTCTGGCAATCGCTCGGCTGGGGCATTGCGGCATTTGCGTGTATCGCTCTGGCGGTAAATCTTTATCTGACAAGATTTCAAACGCAGCCGGACATTGCCAAAAATCCGCCCGCCACGCAAACTCCGACTCCGCAACCGACCGATGCCGAGCGGCGCGAACAGCTGCTCGCTTCGGTCAAAGATGCCGTAAAACTGGAAATTGCCAAAGCCGACCCGAAAGCACCGATTGAAATTCAGGGCGATGTCGTCTGGAGCAACTCCGAGCAGAAAGGTTTCCTGCGTCTGCGCGGTCTGCCCGTCAACGATCCGAACAAGGAAACCTATCAAATCTGGATTTTCGACGGCGAACAAGATGACAAATATCCGATTGACGGAGGAATTTTCAATGTCAATCAAGCCGGAGAAGTAATCATCCCGATGGACGCCAAATTGCAAGTAAAAGCCCCGAAAATGATCGCCATCACCAAAGAAAAACCCGGCGGCGTAGTCGTCTCCGACCGCACGGGAATTGTTGCAATTGCCAAAGTTTAATAAAAAAAGGCGGAAGAAATGTCCGCCTTTTTCGTTTTGACTTTGAAATATTTCCGTTGAGCAAAACTTAACTACCGCCGCCGCCTTCGACCGGATTGCAGGCAATTTCAAGGCTGGAAACAACTTTTTCGTGATCTTTCCCATACTTATCGATCAGCTTTTTCAGCTTATTAATCTCCACACTGATTCTCAAATTTTCGCCATCTAACACCTTATAATAAAGATAAAAATCATTATGAAAAGGTATATTACAATCATTATCGAAACAAATTTCATAATTCGTGTTCGTTTCGTAATCGAATCTTTTTATGGGATTGCCGTTTGCATCAGGAATGCCCTTTATTTCAACAAATCCTCCTTGACTTAATTCAAACTCTACGCCGATTTGATGCGTGTATCTTGCAGGTGCGCCTACTCGGCTCGGAGCTTGAGATCCGCTTGTGGCATATAACTGATAAGGATCCGTAGGTTTTGCCGTATAAGGGACAGCACCGTTTATAGTCAAATTTATTAATTGCATATCAGGATGGCTCAAGAATCTGCTTAATTTTTTTGAATGTAAATCATTAAGATTCAATATTTTCAGTACTTCATCCGGAAGATTATGCAAAACAGGTTTTGCCTTATTTGTAACAACACTTATTCTAGAATTTGGAGCAACATTTATAATCGGGTCTGCCTGTCCGCCTCTTTTTATTTCTATTTTAAGTTTATGAGGAATTGTACCTTCCTGATACAAAAAATCCAATTCCAGCTCATTTGTATCCGGATTTTTGATTGCTAACCCTTTTGTAATTATCGTAACTTTTGACATAAATTATTCTCCTTTTTATTTCTTCTATTCGTAATGAAAAAAACACGCAAAACATTACAGATTTTTTTTCAGAATTCAATTAATATCGGGCGTAACCGCCGAGCGTTAAAAAACCTGCCCAAAAATAAGGTTGATTAAAGTTCGAGTTCGGATTATCGAGCATTTCCATCTGGGCTTTTTGAAGCGCGGCGACGGTTGAAAGGTTCCGGGTTTTTCGATAAAAATGAAACTTTTTCATCAATTCGGCGGTTGCATCGGAATCTACCTGCCATTGGCTGGCAACGACCAGAGGAATTCCGATCGCTAAAAAGGTGCGTCCCGCGCCCATTGTGCCTTCGCCTTTATAAAACCCCTCTAATGCCGTATCACACGCCGAAAGCACGATTAATCTCGGCTTTTCCAGATTTTGTTTTAGCAATTCGTGATTTTCCAGCTCGCTGTTTTTTTCATCCGGTGCAACCAGAAAACCCGATTGTAGGGGTGAATGTTCATTAACGATATAATGCCCGGCAAAATGGACGATGTCCGCCTGCCCGATTTCCTTGAGCAGCGCATGTTTCGTCGCTTGCTTGCCGAGTAAAAGCGTCGGTAATTGATAATATTCGGTTATTTCCCTGGCTTCCCTCGAAGCAGCCGGTAAATCCGGCAAATCGGCAAATTCTTTCCGGTTAAATGAGGGGTTTCCGATGCTCAAGAGTTTTTCGCCGCTTGATATTTCCTTGTAATTTGCATTTTCTGTCGAAGTCAAAAAAACATTCGTGCTTGGCGAATAACCAATTTTGTAATCGGCGATCAAATATCTATTCGTTTTATCGGAAATCAAAGCCGCAAACGGAAAATAAAATAATTTTTTGTCGGGAATCAGGTAAATTTCCTTGTTAACATCAAAATCTTTTTCTATCGGCTCAATCAAAATTTTGTATAGTTCGCGTGATAGATTTTGCTGCCGGTCTTGATCTTTGGCGCTGATTGCCGACAGAAATGCGGTGATTTTTTCATTCAGATCGGCGGATGCGGTTTCAACCGAAAAGCTCTTGATATTATTTTCGCTGATCAGCCAAATAATCGTTTTTTGTTCAAGAACAGCATATTGAACAATTTGCACACTGGTCGGTAAACTTCGAAGAATCTCCTGCAAATTCAGTGGTTCAGTTACATTTTCAACTTTTATATCCGCATCATCGTCGGAAAACTTAACACCGTTTTTCATCAAATCCAATAATGAGCGCGAGCGCGATTCTTCCGAATAATCAAAGGCTTTTTCAAAATTTCCGTTTGAAAATTCATACTCGATTGCTAGATCATAAATATCCTGTTCACCGTCAAAAAAAGCATTTCGGTTTTGCTCTTCCGTAATTTTTTGGCGGTTTTCCTCGAATAAATTTAACATTTTCGGCAGTTCCGCTTGAATTAATCCGTCGTTTTTATCTTTTGCACCGCACAAAAGCCGACCTTTCAAAGCTAAAAATTTTCCAGCCTGAAATTCCATCGAATCATAAATTTGAATGGCTTGAGCATAATTTTCCAAGGCATTTAGACAATCGTTATTTTTTCGTTTTAATTCGGCAATATACAGATTTGAATAAGCGGTTGCTTTGCTGCGTGCCATTTCATCGGTTAAAGTTTCCGAAACTTGTTTTCCTTTTTCGGCAAATTCCAAAGCCTCTTCAAATTTTCCCCGGGCGGCGTAAATATTGGCTAAATTTGTGTATCCGACTCTTGCGTAGGAAAGGTCTTTGATTTCTTTTGCATAAAGATCGAGCATTTCCTTTTGAAATTCGCCGGCTGTTTCGTACATCTTCGTCGAGAAAAATAATCTTGCCGCAACATCCAAATCCCGTCCTTTTTGGCGAATGCTCGAATCAGGATTTTTTCCGATATTCAAAGCTTTTTGAATGTGAAAAAAAGCTTTTTGAAATTGATTTATTTGAAGATAAGAATCTGCCAGCCACGAGAGAGATTTTTGTGTATTATACAAATCATTCATTTCTTCCGAAAATTTTAGCGAACTTTCCGCATATTGGATTGATTTCGAGATTTCCTTCATCGCTTTCGCGTTAATTGATAACCAGTAAAATGCCTGCGCCGCCAACCATTTAAAATTGTTTTTTTCGCAATAATCAGTCAATTCAATGAGCCTGTCGGTGCTTTTCCGTAATCTGTCCGTTAAGAATTCGCAGTAAGCTATCCAATAATCGCAAAGCCTCGCTTCCCGGATGTTGCCAGCTTTTATGTAAAATTCCCGCGCTGAAATAAATTGAGCGAGCGAATCTTTGTAATTCAATTTCAGACAAAATTGATACCCTTTTTGAACAGAATTTTTTGCATTTGTGAGATAAACGATTTGTTCTTTCGAGAGTGAATTATAATAATCGGCGATTTCCTTAAAATACCTATCGCCGGATTTTTCCGTTTCAATTTCGCCGATAAATTGCAATGCTTCGAGATTTTCCCGTCGGTCTGCGCCTTCGGTTTCCAAAAATAAAAAAGCAAGCTGTTGCGGTATCAGCTTGCCGGTAATCATCTCACGATTTGCGCTTACTATTCGATACGCCGTGTCGGAATCTCTGTTTCGGTAGGCGGCGAAAAAATCTCTAAGTATTTCTTCCGAAGTTTTGTTTCGAGAGCTTTCCGTTTCGAGATTTGATAAATTTCTACGCGCTTCTTCCGCCCAATTTGAATTTGAATCGAGTTTCAGATACTGCGTCCAAGCTTCTTTCGCCTGATTCTTTAGGTTCAATAACTGCAAATTTATCGCATTGTTAAAACGCGCTTCGTGCAAATTCGGATTTAAATCTAAAGCCTTTTTGAATCTGTCCAGAGCCTTTCCCGAAAGTTCGGCTTTAGTGCCTTCGTCCTCGCTCAAAATTCGGCTTTTTTCCAGATAAGCAACACCCAGATCATTCTGCGTTTGCGCGTTTTGCGGGTCGAGTTTTTCACTTTTTTCCAGTTCTTTGATCGCCTTGTCGAATTCTTTTTTTGCCAGATAAAGTCTGCCGAGCGCGTGCAGATTTTCGGCGTTCGGGTTTTCGGAAGCGTTTTTGAGAATCAGATTTTCGGCGCGGCTCAGTTCGATGGTGTTGATTTTTTCTTCCGCGCCGTCGCCGCCGCGTGTGTTGGTTTTCGGCGCGTATTCAAAGGCGGAAATGCGCGCGTCCAGCGGACGCTCATTCTTGAAGGCTTTATTGAGCGAAACCAGGGCAAGTTCGGAATTATCGGAACGTGAAAGATAAAAATTCCAGACCAGAAATGCGGATAAACAAAAGACGACCAGAAATCCGGCGGCAACCGGAAACGGAGCGGCAAAAAGTTTTGCGAAAAATCCTGCTGTTCTGATTTTTTGCGGTTCATTTGTTTCTTCTTGCGGCTTTTTTTCAGCTAACCGTTCATCAACCTTTCTTCGCAAAGCACGGGCAAAACTCAGTTTTTTTCGTCTTTCATCCGAAATCAGAAAATGCGTTTCAAATTGTAATTTTTCGGTTTTATCTAAATTATCGTCAATATATTCGCCGATTAATTCATCTTCTTCGATCAAAAGCGCCTGAAAATAGCCGTCATCGGTCATCAAACGCTCTTCTATTTGGTCGAGACCTTGCGTGAGCAGTCCGAGCAAATAATTTTTGAGGTTTTTATTTTCGCTATTTTCTTCGGTCATTTCGCTTTTAAAAAAATCTTTCCTATTTTACTTATGTGTTTTTTGCCTGAAACGTTTCACCGGAATTTTCTTCAAGACAGCGAAAAACGCACTTTTGCAGTTTGTTTCTGATCCGAAAAGCCCGCAGACGAAAGTTTTCCGGACTGATTCCTAAACCTTTCTGCATCATTCGGCGATGATCTATTTTTGCCTGTTTTTCATCTTCATAATAGTTAAGAATAAATTCCCGTTTTCCGGAATCGAGTTTTTGCAGACATTTTTCCAGACAGCGATCGTTAAGTTCAAGCTCATCGGTATTCGCCGAATTATGCCCGATATTATCTTTTAAGTCGGAAAATACGGGCTTTCGCGTATTTTCAAGAAATATATTTTTGGCAACACCGTAAAAATAAAGCGCGGGGTTTCCCTCGTAATTTCCTTTAATTAATTCGATCTGTCCGAGAACGCGGTCAATCGTTTCATCGGTCAGTTCTTCTGCTGCGCGGCAGCCGCGGGCAGAGAAAATAGTTATGAGGCGAAGGCGTATCATCTCATATTTTTTACCGGCAGAATCTATATCTTTATCCAACCATTCGAGCAATTTTGAGAAATTGCTCTGATTAAGAGTTGTTCCCTTAGGCATATTTTACTTATTTCTGATTAATTTCAGCGTAAAACCCGATTTTTAATTTTTATATTTTATATGGAAAGTCTTTAGTTTATGGAAGTTTAATCATTGATTGGAGTGAAGTCAAGAATTTATAAGTTTTCGGCGGTTAAAATCTGCTAATATTTTTGCAATTCAGCAATTTATCGCTTTGATAAAAAAACTTCTCTCGATAATAAAGCAATTAATCCACAAAAACCTTTTGCACTTGCTTTGCATAGCAATGAATGTCTAAACTGTAAATAAATCTAATAAAATTATAAAAGGAGTTTTTGCGATGAATATAAAGAGAACACTCGTTTTTCTTTTTGCCTTCGTTTTAATTATGCCGACTATCATTTTCGGACAAAAGGCAGACAAATTGCCGCCGATTAATTACAAGGAAATAAAGTTGAAAAACGGACTTCGGGTCATTATGCACGTTGATAAATCAACGCCGATCGTTGCCGTTAATCTTTGGTATCACGTCGGTTCAAAAAACGAAGTGCCGGGCAGAACGGGTTTTGCACATCTTTTTGAACATATGATGTTTCAAGGCTCGAAACATTACGACAAGGATTATTTCGGTCCCTTGCAAGAAGCCGGAGCAAGCATTAACGGCACGACCAATAGCGACCGGACGAATTATTTTGAAGTCGTCCCGTCAAATTTTCTGGAACTCGCGCTCTGGCTCGAATCCGATAGAATGGGCTTTTTGCTTGACGCGATGACGATGGAAAAGCTTAACAATCAGCGCGACGTTGTCAAAAACGAACGCCGCCAGCGAATTGATAATCAGCCTTACGGAACGGCTTTTGAGAAAATTGCCGAGCTGATGTATCCGAAAGATCATCCGTATCACTGGACGACGATCGGTTCTCTGGAAGATCTGTCCGCCGCTTCGATGGAAGACGTGCAATCGTTTTTCCGCCAGTATTACGTGCCGAATAATGCGTCATTGGTCATTGCCGGAGATTTCGATCCGAAGGAAGCCGAAAAGTTAGTTAAAAAATATTTCGAGCCGATTCCGAAGGGCAATGCAATTACTCGCCCGAATCCGACCGCGCCGAAGCTCGAAAAAGAAGTCCGCTTTGAAATGGAAGACAGCGTGCAACTGCCGCGTATTTATATGAATTGGCACACCGTTCCGCAGTATTCGCAGGAAGAAGCCGCGCTCGATATTTTATCGAATGTTTTGTCTTCGGGCAGAGGTTCGCGGTTGCAAAGCAAACTCGTCTATGACAAGCAAATCGCCCAAAATGTTTTTGCTTCGCACGGCACACGCGAGATCGGCGGAACATTTCAGGCGGTCGCGACCGCATCGCGCAAGGACGCTTCGCTCGAAGAACTCGAAAAAGAAATCGTTGCCGAACTCGACCGCATCAAAAAAGAGCCGCCGACGGCTGAGGAAATGAATCGCGCTCTTAATGCGATTGAATCTTCGACGATTTTCGGTTTGCAGACCATTCTCGGAAAAGCCAATCAGATGAACGGTTACGCCGTATTTCTGAATAAACCGGATTATTTTCAAGCCGATCTCGACCGTTACCGCAAAGTAACGCCGGCGGACGTGCAAAAAGCGGCACAAAAATATTTGACGGAAAATCGTTTGATCCTAACGGTCGTTCCGCGCAAAGGCGATGCCAAACCCGTTACGGCAAGCAGCGCAAATCGCCCGACATCGGTTGCCGAAAAAGCTGAAACCGCAAAGACCGAAGCTAAAACAGAAACCCAAAAAGCCGATTCCGATTGGCGGTTCACACAGCCGAAAGGCGGGGCTAATCCCAATTTTGCTTTGCCGAAAATCGAGAAAACCAAACTCAAAAACGGTCTGGACGTGTGGCTTGTCCGCCAAACCGAACTCCCGATTGTTTCGATGAATTTGATCGTCAAAACCGGTTCGACCGCCGATCCGAAAAATATGAGCGGTCTGGCATCGGTTACGGCAAGCCTGCTCGACAGCGGCACGAAAAAACGCTCGGCAGTTGATATTGCCAATGAACGTCAGGCAATCGGCGCGAGTCTGAATACGGGTTCGGGCTGGGATTCGGCAAATATCAGTATGCAGACTTTGACGAGAAACCTCGACAAAGCTCTGGAACTTTTTACGGATGTCGCGCTCAATCCGACATTTCCCGAAGACGAATTCGTTAAATATCAACGCCGCACTTTGACCGGATTATTGCAGCGCAAAGACAATCCGAACGCCATTGCGAGTATCGCTTACGACAAAGTTCTCTACGGCGCGGATCATCCTTACGGGATTTCGATCAGTGAAAACACCGTAAAAGCGATGAAACGCGAAGATTTATCGAAGTTTTACGAAACATATTACCGACCGAATAATTCGACTCTGGTCGTTGTCGGCGATGTTGATATGAAAACTTTGACCGGAAAGCTCGAAACGGCTTTTGCCGGTTGGAAAGCGGCGGATGTTCCCAGCGTCAGCGTTCCGAATGCCAACGGACGCGATAAAGCGATGATCTATGTCGTTGATAAACCGGGCGCGGCGCAGAGCGTAATCAGTATCGGACAAATCGGCGTTTCGCGCGATAATCCAGATTTTTTCCCGCTGATGGTGATGAATTCCATCCTCGGCGGACAATTTTCCGCCCGCGTCAATATGAATCTGCGCGAAGATAAAGGCTACACCTACGGCGCGAGAACCGGATTCAGTCTGCGCAAAGGCGCCGGTCCTTTTTCAGCAAGTGCCGATGTTCAAACCGCTGTGACGAAAGAATCGGTTGTTGAATTTTTGAAGGAACTCAACGGCATTCGCGGTGAAATTCCGGTCACGCAAACCGAACTCGAATACAACAAACAAAGTATGATCCGGCGTTTTCCGGGCGGTTTTGAAACAACCAACCAGATCACCGGACAACTTGCCAATGTCGTCATCTACGGTTTGCCGGACAGTTATTTTAACGAGTATATCGCTAAAATTAACGCTGTTAAGCTCGATGATGTAAATCGCGTTGCCAACAAATACTTAACGCCGGAAAAAATGGCAATCGTCATCGTCGGCGATAAAGCGGTAATCGAATCCAAACTCAAGGAAATTGAAGGTTTAGGCAATTCTATCGTTTATCTCGATACGGACGGAAACCCTCTCAATTAATGTACAACTAAAAATGGACAATGGACAATATGATTTATTATTGTCCATTGTCCATTGTAAATTGTTCGTTGATTCAGCTTGCTATCGCCCGAATTTCTTCCGTAATCGGCGGTTCAAAGCCGAAATGTCTGTAACCCGCATCCGTTACGATCCGACCGCGCGGCGTGCGGTTTAAGAATCCGATTTGAATCAAATACGGTTCGATCATTTCCTCGATTGATTCGCGGTCTTCGCTGATCGAAGCCGAAATCGTGCCGACCCCGACCGGACCGCCGTCGAATTTTTCGATAATCGAAAGCAGCAGTTTACGGTCAACTTCGTCCAGACCGAACCGGTCAACTTCCATTTTATCAAGTCCGCGTTTCGTAATTTCGCCCGTAATGCGCCCGTCGCCCAAAACTTCGGCGTAGTCGCGCACTCGCCGAAGCAGGCGGTTGGCAATGCGCGGCGTGCCGCGTGAACGCCGTGCCAGTTCGTTGGCGCCGCTGCCTTCGATTTCAACCCGCAGAATTTCCGCCGAACGGTGAATGATTATTTCCAGATCCTTCGGCGGGTAAAAATCCAGATGATTGATAATCCCGAAACGCCCGCGCAAGGGCGCGGAAATCATTCCGGCTCGCGTCGTCGCGCCGACGAGCGTGAATTTCGGCAGTTCGATTTTTATCGAACGCGCCGCCGTGCCTTCGCCGATCATCAGATCAAGTTGATAATCTTCCATTGCCGGATAAAGAATTTCTTCGATCTGCGGGCGCAAGCGATGAATTTCGTCAATAAAAAGCACGTCGCCTTCCTCGATATTCGTCAAAACCGCCGCCAGATCGCCGCCTTTTTCAACCATCGGCGCACTTACGGTTTTCAGATTCGTGCCGAGTTCGTTGGCAATAATCATCGCCAGACTCGTTTTGCCGAGTCCCGGCGGACCGAAAAACAAAACGTGATCGAGAGCTTCGCCGCGCCGCAGAGCCGCCTTCAAAAATATCCGCAGATTATTGACGATCTTCGGCTGACCGATATATTCATCCAGAGTTTTCGGGCGCAAGCTTTGCTCGGAAACGACATCTTCGATGGTTGCTTCACCGATCTTCAAACCGCTCTTATGAAGCGGACTTTCCACTAATTCTAAAGCCATTCTTTAATCCTCTTTTTTAAAAAACCTGTATCGTTAAGCGAGCGGTCTTTGACCGCGTTTCCGGTTGAGATCAAACGCTTTCGCGTGTCTTTGACCGCTCGCTTAACGGTACGGTTTATAAATCTAATATTTGTTAAGCACTAATGGATAATTAAAAATGGATAATGTCAGAAAACTCTTAAATTCTCTTAAATGTGATGTTTACAGGGATTTTTAGAATTTTCATAATATCTTAAAACTTTTGCTCACCTGCTTAGATTATTTATTTTACTATTTACGAAAGCGTGTTTCAATTGTGAAACACGCTCTGCAAAAAATATATGCAATAAAAATCTTACGCCGCAAGTTTCAGTTTCGGCTGAATTTCTTCCTTCTCCGGTTTTTCATTTTCAACCGCTTTCAAAGCCTGCGAATCGGCAATTTTTGCCAGCGGTGCGCTCAGTTTATTAACCAGCCAGCGGCGATAGATTTCCGCCTCTTCGAGTTTTCCCGTCCAACGGGCGCGGTCGAGCATCGTCAAAGCCATTTCGAGCGCGTGATGCTGTCCGGCGCGGTCTTGGCGGTCGGCAAAATAGCGATAGGCTTTTTCCAGTTCGCCAACGCTTCTCTGCGACGCGGCAACGTTCTTGAAACCGAGTTTTCCGACAAAGTATTTGGAATAAACATTTTGCGGATGAATGGTCGAAGTATATAGATCGAAATAATTATCAATCAAACCTTCCTTCTGCAACACCGAACCGACATAGCTCGGTTTCGCGCCCGAAATTGCCGCGATTGCTTCGATCTCCTTCGTGCCGGAATTAAACAGCGACAAAATCATATCTTTTTTGCTCTGAATCGTCTCTTTTTCTTCTATTTCCAATAATTTTAAGTTTGTCTTATTCATCATTTTATTCTCTCCTGATTTTGCACTATTTGGATGTTTCATCCGTGCAACAAGTTGCTTTTAGAATAGCATTTTTACCGGATTTTTTCTACAATTAAGTAATAAATTTTTCAATAATTTGCAGTCTAACCTCAAGTATTTCTAAATTACTGAAAATGAACGTACAAGGGCAATAAATATGGCAAAAGACGCACCGATTTTTGATACAAAAAAAGCGCGAGCAAGTATCGAAAAAGGCCGACGAAAAAACTGGTGGCAGCGAACAGGCGGAAAATCGAAAGGTTTTAAGTATTTTGACAAAAAAGGACAGCAAATTACGGACGAAACCGATCTCGAAAGAATAAAATCACTGGTAATCCCGCCCGCCTGGAAATATGTGCGGATCGCGCCATCGCCGCGCAGCAAAGTGCAGGTTGTCGGGATGGACACGAACGGCAGAGTTCAATATCTTTACAACGAAAAATTCCGGCAAAAACAGGAACGGAAAAAATTTGAAAAGATCGAAAAATTCGGCGAATATCTGCCGAAACTGCGAAAAATAACGAATGAACACCTGAGTTTGGAAGGCTTTCCGCGTGAAAAAGTTTTGGCATTGATGACGCGCCTGATCAATCAGCTCTATATGCGTATGGGTTCAAAAACGAGCGTCAAAAAATACAAAACTTACGGAATTACGACCTTGCAGCACCGTCATCTGGAAATAAAAAGCGGCGGAAAATTGATCTTTAATTTCGTCGGAAAACATCACATCAAACATCGCAAAGTTCTGGTTGATAAAGAACTGGCGAGCGTGATGAAGGAACTGAAAAATCTCAAAGGAAAACGCAAACTTTTCCGCTACGTCGGCGAAGACGGAAAAACTTATTCAGTTAAACCCCCTCATATCAACAGTTATCTAAAGGAAATAACTTCTTCGGAGTTTTCCGCCAAAGATTTCCGCACGTGGGGCGCAACGCTGCTCGCCGCGCTCGAACTGGCGGAAATCGGCGGCTGCGAAGATGAAAAAGTGTTAAAGAAAAACATCGTCAAAGCGGTAAAATCGGTTGCCGAACAGCTCGGCAATACGCCGTCGGTGTGCCGCAGTTCGTATATTCATCCGGCGGTTATCGAATTATACGAAAAAGGCATCACGCTCGAAGAATTTATCCCGAAACGAAGGCGCAAAATAAAGCGCATCAAAGCCGAATATGATGCGGAAGAAACGGCTCTGATCAAGCTTTTTCAGATGAAAAAGTAAGACCGATTGAATGAGATTTCTGTGATTATTGTAAGGATTCAGTGGTTCTGCTTGGAACTTAAACCATTTGTAAAATTTCTTTCTCGATTTCCATTTCAAATGGAAAATTAATAGTATCTGAGATCAAAAAGTTTTCAATTTTATCAACTAAAGAATGAGTAATTGAAACAGGCAACAATCTCAGGATTTTTCTCAATTCTTCGGGAAAATCTACTGTAAAAATGTCGCCGTCAGAATACGAAAATTTATAAATCTTTTCAACATCTGCAAATTTCAACTTAATTTCAGCTTTGCGGTTTTCCTTTTTATTTATTTCGATAAGTTCCATCTTAAAATCACTTCTCCATTCCAAACTTTTAAGAATTCTTCAACCGTCATTTGATAGCTGGTTTTGTCCCACGGATCTTTTATATAGAGCAAATTCTCATCTGATTTCTCAACTAAAACAAGATGTCCCAACGGATTTCCTTCACGCAAAACTGCTCCGAAAGAAGATTTGCTGATAATTATTTTAAGATATTTAACACCGACTATAACTCCGTGCCATCTATCTTCACTATCCGATTTATCAATATCATTCAATAATCTCGCTAGTTCTGTAGTTGTTGAAGACTCTCCGATTATATCAATAATTTCTTCTTGCGTCATTGTAATTCCGCGTGTCTGTAAAAGCATAACGCCAACTGCGGCAACGCATGAAAACGGAGTAATCTGCTTGATAACCGAAGCGTCTTGTTTTTCGTTTAATACTTCCCAAAAACCGCCTGCGCCAATTTTTTCAGTTGTAGTTTCAGACATTTTTCAGATGAAGAATTAAAAATAAAATCTGGCAAAATAATAAAGAATCGGCGCGTTGAAAAGCAGGCTGTCGAGACGATCCAGAAGTCCGCCGTGTCCGGGCAGAATGTTTGCCGCGTCCTTTGTGTTCGAACCGCGTTTCATCGCGCTTTCCGCCAGATCACCGCCGACTCCGACAAGTGCCATAAAAATTGCCAGCGGAATCGAGATTTTATACGACAATTCGGGGAAAAATACAGCGGTCGAAAGCGCGGCAAATCCTACGGCTAGAACAATTCCGCCGATAAAGCCTTCCCACGTTTTATTCGGCGAAACCTTCGGAATAAGTTTGCGTTTGCCGATTGATTTGCCGATAAAATACGCGCCGACATCCGAACCCATCACGACCAGAAAGAAATAACCCAATAATTTGGTCGAAAGATGCGGAACGAGCGTTTCATCAAAACCGACGCGCATAGCGACGATAAAACCGCCGAGAAAGACGACGTATAAAACGCCGAAAATCGTGACACCGACACCGGTCAGCATTTTGGAAAAATCTTTCTGAAAGCGAAAGGTTTGCGTAATCAGCGTGAAAATAATAAATAGCGTAAGCGTTAAAATCAATAAATCCGGGGCTTTCGCCGGTGCGTCGAAAAGAAAAGCGACAAAAAGCGCGGATGCGCCGAGATAAGCAACGGACGCATCGGCTTTAAGCTGGAGCTTTTTCGTCAATGAAAAAAATTCAAAAACTCCGGCAACCAGTGCAGCGGCGGCGATTGCCAAAAAAAGCCAGCTCGCTTGCTCGAACTGCGGAAACAGATAAGGCAAAATGATCGAGAAAATCAACACGGGAAGCGCGATCAGCGCGGTAATTATACGGGTTTTCATTGGCAATTGCGATTTGCAATTGCCAATGAAAAAGAACAATCGCAAATCTAAAATCTAAAATCTAAAATTACTTGACTCCGCCGAATCGGCGGTCGCGTTTTTGGAAATCTAAGATTGCTCTAAAAATTTCCTCGCGGCGAAAATCGGGAAAAAGCGTCGGCGTAACGTAAATTTCGCTGTAAGCGATCTGCCACAAAAGAAAATTGGAAATGCGAAATTCGCCGCTCGTTCTGACTAATAGATCAACTTCCGGCAAGCCGTGTGTGTAGAGGTTTTCTTCGATGTCCTGTTCGCTGAAATCTTCGATTTTCCCGCCGTTTTTGCTTAATTTTTCAAATGCTTTGCGGGCAGCTTGCGTTATTTCGGCGCGACCGCCGTAATTGAGCGCGACATTTAGGATCGTTCCCGTATTTTTTGCCGTATAATTCATCGCGGCGGCAAGTTCTTTTTGCAGGTCTTCGCCTAAACCTTCGATTTTTCCGATTGCCTGAAATTTTATATTGTTTTTGTGAACCGTTTTCAGTTCCTTTTTCAGATAAAATTTGAGCATCTGCATCAATCCGGAAACTTCCGTTTCGGGACGCTTCCAATTTTCGGTCGAAAAAGCGTAAAGCGTGACGGCTTTGATTTCGAGCCGCGCACAAGTGTCTAAAATCGCCCGAACCGATTCCGCGCCTTCGCGATGCCCGAAAATTCTCGGTTTTCCTCTTGCTCGCGCCCAACGCCCGTTGCCGTCCATAATTATCGCCAGATGTTCGGGCAGACGCGCCGGATCAATCTGCGCGAGCAGTTCGGCTTCCGTTGAGTTCGGTTTGATGACTTTGGCAAAATTCTTGTGCATTTTGATTCAGTGAACGGTAAGCAGTAAACGGTAAAAAGTTTTAGTTTTCGGTAATCATTATCAGATTATCAGAACGCAATAAATAACTGCTCACAGCTTACTGCTCGCGGCTTACTTTTTCAATTTTGATAATCGCGTCTTTATTGATTTTCCCGTAAATATGCGGGTAAATCTCGTTATTGGTCGAAGGCTCGTTAATCAATTTTGAACTCAGCTTATCCGTTTCAAGTTCTAAAATCAAAACCTTTTCCGCATCTTTATAATAGCGATTCAACACCGCGTCAAGCTGTTCGGCAAAACTGCAGTGAATAAAACCTTCCGCCTGCAAACTTGCGGCTTCGTATTCGTTTTCGTCTTTGAATTTTTCCCAAATTTCGGGCGTAACAATGTGATAGATTTTCATTTTTTACTCAACCGATTCGGCAACCGCTTTTTGCAGTTCTAAAAATTTTTCGCGCACGAAAGGATTTAATTTTTCGGCAAAATCGGCGGTTAAATCCTTTATTTTGATAATTTCCTGCACGTCGGCTAAATCCTTCAGACGATGCGGCGCGGTCATTCCCGAAGCCAATTTTAATTCAATCAGTTTCTCCAAAGTCAAAGTTTTTATCCCGTCAATTTCGATCTGATTTTCGTTCGGTTCGGGAAATCGAACGGGCTTCGGTTTGCCGTCGCCGGGAAATTCGCCTGCCGCAATCATTTTAACTGTGACATTTTCTTGCGTGGTGCGAAACTTTTTCGTCGCGCCTGTCTGAGCCGGATGATAACCTAACTCTGTTCAATTCTGCTTTTCAAATATCTCTGTTTTCGCCAAAAGTCTAATCTGAAAGTTGCATCTAAATAACCTTTATCAAATATTTCAAAAACATCCGCATATTCTTTTTCAATTTTCGTATTCTCTGAAATCTCAATTTCTTCTACAAGATATTGAAACATCTCATCTTTTGGTAATGTTTTCGAGAATATCCTGCCGCGCCTTTCAGCTATCAATCTTTGCATCATTTGGACTTCTTTTTCGCCAAAATAACCTGTATTAATAACAAAAGGAATATGCCTATCTTGTTTTTGCTCAATTTCTTTGAGTCTTTCGAGCGCAATTGTCAAAAAGTCAAAATTATCATCTATTTGCTCACTATCAATCATACATCTGGCATCAAGAATTAGCGCGTGAAAGTATTCTTTTTCTAGTAATTCTGCGCCGTCTTGCCAATTTTGTCGGTCTGTTATGATTATATCGGCATCAAACTTGGCGATTCCAATTTGACTTGCAAAATCAATCAGCGATTCACAAACTTCTTTTTCATCGTCAATAAGTAAAATGTTGTATGTTTTCATATATCCGAAATTTAATCTGCCAAAGGTAATAAAATCTCCATTTGGACTTGAAAGGTTTCCCGATTATTTTCATGTAAGGTAATTTCCTTAAAACTTCCTTTGTGTAAATCAATAACTTTTTTTATAAAGAATCCTCCGATACCTGTGCCTTTATTTTCCCCCATTCTTGTACCGAGCCGAGTATAATCCTCAAATCTGTAACTTTTTGGAAATGGATTGCCATTATTTTTATAAACTATCCGCGCAAAATTATCACCTGAATTGTCAGTATATTTAGAGATTTCAAAAACAATCTGATATTTTTGGTCGCTCTGCGTGAAGCTATGCTTTTTGGCATTTTCAATTAAATTACGAAACGCATCTTTGAGGGCATTTATATCAGCTAAAACAATCAATGATTTTAACTTGGATTCAATTTTGAGTGTAAAATGAGGATTTTCAAAATCTGCTTTAATTGCTTTCTCAAAAAAATTGATAATATCAAGTTCTTCAGTGTTTATCACACTTTTTTGCAAGATATTTTCGGTTGTTTTCATTGTATAAGCCGTATCCAATAAATTATTTTGAAGGCGATTTGCCACTTTTGAAAACGTCGGAATATTGTCAACTAACTCACCGTTTCTCACAGGACGCAACATTTCATCAAATCTAATCGGCATCTGAGTTTTTTCTTTGTTTTGCAGAAAAAGCATCAATGTGCCGTAATCATCTACTATTTGTCCGAGTTTTTGGTTTAAATTATGAGTAATTGCCGCGATTACATCATATTCGGTTGTTTCAATCTCTTTTATTGCAACAGAAAGCTGTTCTTGGACAATTGCTTTCTCTTCAATAACGCCGCTTCTTTCAAAAATTTGTAGCTCTTGTTCTGCCAAAGGCGGTAAGATTATTTTGATGTTGAGAAAATCTTGTATCGAAATACGGTTAATCGTAGTTCCCGAACTCATCATTTCTACTTGAGTCTTTACGAGTTGAGAATAAAGTTGAGTTAAAAAATACTCAATCTCCATATTGACATCTTTTTTAACTTTCAAAGCCACAACATCAGAACCGATCACAATCGGTTGTCCTGTAAAATTAAAATAAGTAGGCTTGAGGTTTGGCGCGATTTTGCTGATTAAGACAGCCGAAAAATTAATAATAGTTCTCTTGTGAGTAACTTTTTCGGGCGAGATTTTTCGTTCCACCTTTGAAATATCTAAAGTAAAATCTTTATCATTGTTTGATAAATCTTTGACACGAACATAGGGCAAAGTTTCTGCCGAATTTTCAGCGATTCTATTGTTTGGTGAATAATTAAATCCTGAAATTGATGAATCAATTAAATCCTTAATTTTCTTGATTTCATCTTGCGGATATTTTGAAAGAATTGAGTTTAGTTCTTTTACCGCTTCCGAGGCATAACGGCTGACTCGTAAATCAAAACTGCCGGAAGACAATACTTCATCGAGGCTTACTTTGGTTTCTTCAAACCGCGAATCAATGCTTTTGAATGTGATAAAACCTTTTTCGGCTTTATTTTTGTTGAAAACAATTATTGAGAATTCGGACAAATCAGTTTGATTGAAAGAATTTTCGGGCAAGCTGATGACGCTTTCAACCCAATCTCTTGATAAATACGCTTCTCTAAAAAATCTGTAATTGATTAGGTCAGATATTTAGAAAAGAGTGAAAAAGTGAAAGTGTGAAAAAGTGAAAAAGTTTATTTTTGTCTGATGAACAAACCTTTTTCGGTAAAAGCCGGTTATTTTTCAGAAAAATCGAAGACCGAAAGTAATGCCTCAACTATAAGTTATGGAACTACTTCTTTGTTCATTTAAAACCCGTAAGTCTTTTATTTTCAATCAAGGCGTTTTATTGAAACAACATCTGTAACTTTTTATTGAGGCATTACCAAACAAAGGTAATGCCTCAATAAAAAGTTAAGGTAGTCGTATTTCAACGAAGAGCGGGGGCT
>JBBRVS010000029.1:0-34911 GCA_038246645.1 Pyrinomonadales bacterium | reverse complement strand
TGATGCCGGGCGACAATATCCAGATGGAGATCGAGCTGATCGCCCCGATCGCGATGGAAAAAGGACTGCGTTTTGCGATTCGCGAAGGCGGCAGAACGGTCGGCGCGGGAACTGTTTCCGAGATTGTCGAATAGAGAATTTCGGAGTCAACCCGCAGCTTGATTTTATCAACTAAAGAATTGATTCCAGATACAAAGAGGTTAAAGTTATGCCACGTGATAACGTGATTTTACAATGCACAGAATGCAAAGAACGCAATTATGTGACGACGAAAAACAAAAAGAACACCCCCGACAGGTTGGAGTTCAAAAAGTTTTGCAACCGTTGCCGTTGCCACAGATTGCATAGAGAAAATAAGTAAGCGGATTTTCGATTTGTGATTGCCGATTTGCGATTTAGTCAACAATTAGCTTGATTAAATCGCAAACGCATCTCTAACAATCGAAAATTTATTTTAGGGGTATGGTGTCAATGGCTAGCATGGAGGTCTCCAAAACCTTAGGTCCGGGTTCGAGTCCTGGTACCCCTGCCATTATTTAATTTTAGGAGAAAATAAGTGTCTGAAGCAGTTGACACCTTAGGTGACGGTAAAAAGAAAGGCGAGAAGGAAAGTGTCGGCGAATTTGTTCGCAAGACGCGTGAGGAACTGGATAAAACCACGTTTCCCTCTTCCGACGACGTTAGAAATACGACAATCGTTGTTATTATCAGCGTTATTTTCTTTGCTATTTATTTATTTTTAGTTGATCAGGGCTGGGTTTATCTCTTGCAGGGCTTAACCTGGTTGATCAATAAACTTGTCGGAATATAAGGATTTAATAATGAGACAGTGGTATTTTATCCACACCTATTCAGGGCATGAAAACAAGGTTCTGGAAAGTCTGAACGCTCGCATCCGCGATATGAATTTAGGCGATCTGATAACCGAAGTTTTACTGCCGAAAGAAACAGTTGTCGAAATGCGCGGAAATAAGCGCATCGAATCGTCGCGGATGTTTTATCCGGGTTACGTTTTGATTGAAATCGAATGTAGCGAAAATGGGCGAATTCCCGACAATGTTTTTCACGTAATAAAAGCTACGCCGAAGGTTACAGGCTTTTTGGGTGGTAAAAACCCAACACCTTTAACCCAGGAAGAAGTTGACCAAATTGTTCACAACGTAGAAATCGCGGCAGAAAAACCGAAACCGAAATTCTCATATGAATTGGGCGAAGTCGTCAGAATCAAATCGGGTCCGTTTGCGAGTTTTACGGGAAAAGTAGAAGAGATCAACGAAGAAAAAACGACCTTAAAGGTTACCGTGACGATCTTCGGACGCTCAACTCCGGTCGAGCTCAACTTTCTTGACGTAGAAAAAGTTACATTTGCAGAAGAAGAATAAATTTAATGGATAATGGATAACGGATAATTGAAAACAAAAAAATCATTATCCATTATCCATTATCCGTTATCCATTAAAAATTATGGCTAAAAAGATTACAGGATATATCAAGTTACAAATTCCTGCGGGAAAAGCAAATCCCGCACCGCCGATCGGACCTGCGTTAGGTCAACACGGCGTAAATATTATGGAGTTTTGCAAAGCGTTTAACGCGAAGACGCAAAACGACGACCCGGATATGAAAATTCCGGTGGTTATCACGGTTTATGCAGACCGCTCGTTTTCATTTGAAACGAAAACTCCGCCCGCTGCCGATTTGATTCGGAAAGCTGTCGGACTTGCAAAAGGTTCGGGCGAACCGAATCGCAAAAAAGTCGGATCAATTTCTCGCGCAAAACTCGAGGAAATTGCCAAAATGAAAATGCCCGATCTAAATACGACAAATTTAGAATCAGCCGTCCGCACAATCGAAGGAACGGCGAAAAGTATGGGCTTATCAATTAAGTAGGCACAGAGGCAGGAAGCGTTTAGCAGTTATTTTTACGGCTGACTGTGACCGCCGAAACTACCTGCTGTAAAAGAGGGAGAAGAATAAAAACTTCGTTTGCACCTCGGAGGTTAAAATGGCTAAAAAAGGTAAAAAATATCGTGCCGCTCTGGAAAAAATCGAGCTGCATAAAAAATATACGCCGCTCGAAGCGGTTGCTAAAGTTAAGGAAATAGCTTTTGCAAATTTTGACGAAACGGTCGAACTGACAATGTGGCTCGGCGTTGATCCGCGAAAAGCCGATCAGCTCGTGCGCGGAACGCTCGTTCTTCCGCACGGTTTGGGCGGAAAAGCGAAGGTTATCGTCGTTATCGCGCAGGGCGAAAAGGTTAAGGAAGCCGAAGAAGCCGGAGCGGATTTCGCGGGCGGCGAAGAATTGGTTAATAAAATCAAAGGTGGCTGGCTCGATTTCGATGCTGTCATTGCTACGCCGGATATGATGCGCGTTGTCGGTCAACTCGGAAAGGTTTTAGGACCGCGCGGCTTGATGCCGAATCCGAAAACCGGAACCGTGACGATGGATGTCAAAAACGCCATCGAAGAAACAAAAGCCGGAAAGGTCGAGTATCGGGTTGATAAAACAGGAGTTATTCACACACCTGTCGGAAAAGTTTCTTTTGATGAAGGAAAACTTCTCGAGAATGCGAAGGCGATTATCAACGCAGTTGTCAAAGCTAAACCGACAACCGCCAAAGGTCGTTACGTCAAAAAAGTAAATTTGGCGGCAACGATGAGTCCGGGAGTTTTAATTGACGAAACAACATTTGCTTAAGGAAGCGAGGAGCGTATAAGAAAGATATGAAAACGAAAGCACAGAAACAAATAGATTTAAATGCCCTCGCAGAGCAATTGGGAAATGCCAAATCGGCGATGATTGTCAGCTTTACAAAATTGACCGTCAATAAAGATCAGGAATTTCGCCATCAACTTCGGGGCGTTGGAGCAAAATATCAAGTTGTTAAAAACACGGTTGCGCGGCTTGCCGTTAAAGGTACACCTTTTGAAGAAGCGAGTGAGCATTTCAGAGGCGTAACCGGCATTGCCTGGACAGAAAACGAACCCGTTGATTTATCGAAAACGGTTTCAAAATTCATTAAGGATAATGCCGCGATCTATTCATTTAAGGCGGGTGTTGTGGACGGCAAAGTTCTTGACTTAAAACAAGTTGAAACAATTGCCAGTCTGCCGTCGAAAGAAGAACTTATTTCACAACTGCTGTATGTTATCAATGCTCAGGCACAGCGTATTGTGACGGTTATCAATGCCGTTCCGCGTGATCTGGCAGTCGTCATCAAACAGATCGGCGACAAGCAGCAGGAATCGTAAAGAATTTTGGATTTTGGATTTTGGATTTTGGATTTTTAAGAAATCTCCGGTTCCAAAATTCGCTATCCTCAATCGAAATAGCCAAGACTCAAGGAAAACGAGCGAAGCGATTTGTCAGGTCGCTTTTGCGGCTCGGATGTTTTAAGTAAGCGTGATGCAACCGCAGAAAAAATGTCCCGTTGGGTTCGGATATGGCTGACACCAAAAGAAAATGGTTAATGGTTAGTGGCTAATGGTTAATTGAAAAACTAATAATGAAGAAAACAATTAACTACTAACGATCAACAATTAACGATTTATAAATTAAATTAAACACAAGAACCCTTTAGGAGGATTAATAATTATCATGGCAGTTTCAAAAGAAGATGTAATCGAATATTTAAAAGGTATGACGCTCCTCGAAGCGTCCGAATTGGTCAAGGAATTGGAAGAAGTTTTCGGAGTTTCAGCGGCTTCCGGCGGCGGAATGATGATGATGGCTCCGGCATCCGGCGGCGGCGACGCCGTTGCTGAAGTTGAAAAAGATACGTTTGACATAGTTTTAACCTCTGCCGGCGGCAGCAAGATCAACGTTATTAAAGTCGTCCGCGAAGTAGTTTCCGGTCTCGGTCTGAAAGAAGCCAAAGAATTGGTTGATGCCGCGCCGAAAACCATCAAAGAAGGCGTTTCCAAAGACGAAGCCGAAGAAATTAAAACTAAATTGACCGATGCCGGCGCAACGGTTGAAGTTAAATAATTAAACTGTTAAACTACAAAGGCAAGCACAAATTCTAATTTATAGGCAATTTGTGCTTGCCTGAACTTATTGGTTTTGAAACTCTGAGAAACAAGAGTTTCTTTAGATTAAAAGAGAATTTTTTCTCTTGGGAAGATTGGAGAGTAATTGTCCTTTTTGGAACTCTCGAAAACTTATTTAGTTAGATAACTGCTAACGTAAAAAGCGGTCAGGGCAAACTATACCCTAGACCGCATTTGCCGTCTTTATTTGAAAAATTATTTTATTTTGTTTTAAGTTAAGGCATTTTATCAACAATAGAAAATTAACGCAACAAAAATTTTCTTTAAGACCTGAATTATAAAATTATGATTGTCAATCCGCTTCAAACAAACACCAATGGGCTTGGACGCAGAACCAGTCTGGCACCCGAGCGTGTAGATTTCTCGAAAATTTTTACGACCGCACAGATTCCGAATCTGATCGAAGTTCAGCGCGAATCCTACAATCGTTTTCTGCAAATGGATCTGATTCCCGAAGAGCGCGACAATGTCGGACTCCAATCTGTTTTTCAATCTATTTTTCCTGTTTCCGATTTTCGCGAAACGGCAACGCTCGAATTTGTCGAATATCAGATCGGCAACTGGCAGTGTAAGTGCGGAAATTTGGAAGGTTTGGAACATCTTCGCACGAACTGTAAAGAATGCGGCGCGAAGATCAAGGTTGATCCGTTTAATCCGGCAGAAGTTCTCTGTAACAACTGCGGAACATTTAATGATGTCAAACCGAAACTTTGTTCAAACTGCGGCGAACCGGTCGGTTTGAAACACAAGCACGATCAGCAGGAATGTCAGGAACGCGGAACATCTTACAGCGTTCCGCTGAAGGTGCGGATTCGTTTGACGGTTTACGATAAAGACCCGGAAACGAATGTTTCGACCATCCGCGACATCAAGGAAGAAGACGTTTTCTTCGGCGAAATTCCGCTGATGACCGACAACGGAACTTTTATCATTAACGGAACCGAGCGCGTTATCGTGTCGCAGCTTCATCGCAGTCCCGGCGTGTTTTTCAAAGGTGACCGCGATGAATATCTGGCAAAAGTCATTCCGTATCGCGGTTCGTGGGTTGAATTTGAATTCGATCAAAAAGGACTTCTGCATTCGCGTCTCGGAAAACGCAAATTGATCGGAACGATCTTTTTGCGGGCGTTGGGCTTGTGGCTCAATCCGCAGATTGATATGAAAACGGTTTCCGACCAGATTCTCGAAGAAGTTGTCAAAAACGCCGAATTTTCAAACGCCGATCTTCTCAAACAGTTTTATATTACTGACGAAGTAAGCATCGAAAAAGGCAAAATCTTTGTCAAGGTTAAAGAAGAAGGCGAAACGCATCTGAAAGGAATGCGTGCCGAAGAAGACATCAAGGAAGGCAGCGAAACGATCACGAGCAGCGGTAAGAAGGTAACGGCTCTGGCTCTGCGCGAACTTAGAAAACTCGGCACGAAAAAAGTGCAGGTTTCGCAAGCCGATTTTGAAGGCGCGATTGCTCTGGAGGATATTGTCAATACCGAAACGGGCGAAGTTATTCTCGAATCGAATAATGAAATCACCGGTGCAAAACTTCAGCAAATTGTTGATGAAGGGGTAGAAAATTTCTCGGTTTTCTTCCCTGAAAAAGACGTGATCGGCAGCATTATTTCGCAGACTTTGAAGAAAGACACGATCACAAAACCGGTTGATGCACTTCTTGAAATTTATAGAAAAATGCGTCCCGGCGATCCGCCGACCGTGCCGACCGCCTATCGTCTGCTCGAAGGAATGTTTTTCGATTCGCGCCGTTTTGATCTATCGCGTGTCGGACGACTTAAATTCAATATTAAAATGGGCAGACCGCAGCTTCAGGAAATTGATAATTCCCTGCTTGAAGCGAAGGATTTCTTTGAAGTCGTTAATTATCTCTTAAAGATGAAACGCGACAGCGATAATTTCTATCAGGATGACATTGATCACCTCGGAAATCGCCGCGTTCGTGCCGTCGGTGAACTGCTTGAAAATCAGTTCCGCATCGGTCTTGAAAGAATGGAACGGGCAATTAAAGAAAAAATGTCCATTCAGCAGGATATGCACACGACGATGCCGCGCGATCTGGTCAATGCCAAGCCCGTAACGGCTGCGGTTCGTGAATTTTTCGGTTCATCGCAATTGTCGCAGTTTATGGATCAAACGAATCCTTTATCGGAAATTACGCACAAACGTCGTCTTTCCGCTTTAGGACCGGGCGGTCTTTCGCGTGAACGCGCCGGTTTTGAAGTCCGCGACGTTCACCCGACGCACTACGGTCGAATTTGTCCGATTGAAACGCCGGAAGGTCCGAACATCGGTTTGATTTCTTCTCTGGCGTGTTTTGCCAGAATCAATGAATTCGGATTTATCGAATCGCCGTATCGAAAGGTCGAAAACGGTCGCGTGATTGAATACGTTAAAATTATCAATGGCGGCAAAACCGGTCTGAAACCGAATACGCATCATCCGCTCGAAGAAGTCGAGGCGGCAAATGCAAAATTAAAGGACGGAGAAAGAATTGCTGACCACGAACCTTTCCCGTTTTATCTGACCGCCTGGAACGAAGATAAATATGTCATCGGGCAGGCGAATATCGAACTGACTGAAAACGGAAATTTGGTGAATGAACGCAACGCGGCACGTAAAAAAGGTGAATTCATTACAGCTGATCGTGCCGACATCGAGTATATGGACGTTTCGCCGAAACAACTCGTTTCGGTGGCGGCATCACTTGTTCCGTTTCTTGAAAACGACGATGCCAACCGCGCTCTGATGGGTTCGAATATGCAGCGTCAGTCAGTTCCGCTGCTGCGTGCCGAAAGCCCGTATGTCGGAACGGGAATGGAAAAAATTGCGGCGCGTGATTCCGGTGCGGTGGTTATTGCCAAACGCGACGGGGTTGTAGATTACGTTGATTCGGAACGAATTATCGTCAAAGCCGATCACAAGGTTGACGGCACGATTTCGCGCGAAGTTACCGCCGATATTTACAGTCTTGTTAAATTCAAACGCTCGAATCAAAACACCTGTATTAACCAGCGTCCGATTGTTCAAGTCGGCGAACGGGTTAAAAAAGGAATGGTCATCGCCGACGGACCGTGTACCGACCGCGGCGAACTCGCTCTCGGCAGAAACGTTCTTGTCGCATTTATGTCCTGGCGCGGCTACAACTTTGAGGATGCTATCTTAGTTTCCGAGCGTCTGGTCAAGGAAGATTATTACACTTCGATTCACATCGAAGAACTCGAAGTCGAGGCGCGGGATACGAAGCTCGGTCCCGAAGAAGTTACCCGCGATATTCCGAATATCGGCGAAAATATGCTTCGTGATTTGGACGAATCGGGAATTATCCGCATTGGCGCACAGGTCAAACCGGGTTCGATTCTCGTCGGAAAAGTTACGCCGAAGGGCGAAACGCAATTGACGGCGGAAGAAAAACTACTTCGCGCGATTTTCGGCGAAAAAGCCGGAGACGTAAAAGACGCGTCCTTGACTTGCCCGCCCGGAATTGACGGAACGGTCGTTGACGTACAGGTATTTACGCGCAAAGGTCAGGAAAAAGACGAGCGTTCGCTCGATATCGAAATGCTTGAAGAAGACGCACTTCGCCGCGATCTCGAAGACGAAATGCGAATTTTGACCGAACAGCGCGATCAGCGTATCTACGAACTTTTCGAAGGTCGTAAATTGTTGAAAGATGTCGTTGACGGCAAAGACGTTTTGATCAAAAAAGGTGAAACTTTGACGAAGGAAGTGATGAAGGACGTTTCGATCAAACATCTTCGCATCGCCGAAGTTTCCGCCGGAACGATTGATATTCCGGGAGAAATCAAGGAATACGAACAGCGCACTTCGCGCCAGATCAACATTTTGAGCGACATTTACGAGGAAAAAATCTCCAAGCTCAAGCAGGGCGATGAACTTCCTCCGGGCGTTATCAAAATGGTCAAGGTTTTCGTAGCAATGAAACGCAAACTTTCGGTCGGCGACAAAATGGCTGGACGACACGGTAATAAAGGTGTTATCGCCAGAATTCTGCCGGAAGAAGATATGCCGTATTTGCCGGACGGAACGCCGGTTGAAATCGTGCTTAATCCGCTCGGTGTTCCCAGTCGTATGAACGTCGGACAGATTCTGGAAACTCATTTGGGCTGGGCGGCGCGTGTTCTCGGACTTCATTTCGCCACGCCCGTTTTCGACGGCGCAAGCGAAAAGGAAATCAAGGAATATATTGTCCAAGCCAATGAGCGATACGATGAACTCGGCATTCCGCCGTCGGTCGGTCCGTCAGGGAAAACCCGGCTTTATGACGGAATGACGGGCGATCAGTTCGAGCAGAAAGTAACGGTCGGTTACATTTATATGCTCAAACTCTCGCATCTGGTTGACGATAAGATTCACGCCCGTTCAATCGGACCTTACAGCTTGATTACGCAGCAGCCCCTGGGCGGTAAAGCGCAATTCGGCGGACAAAGATTCGGTGAGATGGAAGTTTGGGCATTAGAAGCCTACGGTGCGGCGCATATTTTGCAGGAATTATTGACCTGCAAATCAGACGACGTGGCGGGACGCTCGAAAATCTACGAAACCATCGTCAAGGGTGAATCGGATTTCGAACCGGGAATTCCCGAATCGTTCAACGTACTCGTGCGCGAACTGCAATCGCTCTGTCTTGATGTCGAACTCATCACGGAAGACGAGATTGACGAAAACGCGCTTATTGCCGGAGTCGGCGAAGTTGTTGGTGACTAGTTAGTTCAAAGTTCAAAGTTTCAAGTTCAAAGTTGATTATTTTAATCAAAACTTTGAACTTGAAACTTTGAACTTGAAACTTGGAGAGAAAAAGATGTTTAGATTTCAAAACGATAACAAAACACAATTAACCCCAAATTTTGAGGCGATCAGAATCAGCCTCGCCTCGCCGGAAAAAATTCGTTCGTGGTCGCACGGGGAAGTTACCAAACCGGAAACGATCAATTATCGAACCTTTAAGCCGGAGCGCGACGGGCTTTTCTGCGCCCGTATTTTCGGTCCGGTTTCCGATTGGGAATGTCTCTGCGGAAAATATAAAAGAATGAAGCATCGCGGCGTGATCTGCGATAAATGCGGCGTTGAAGTTACGCAGTCAAAAGTCAGACGCGAACGGCTCGGACATATCGAACTCGCCAGCCCGTGTTCGCACGTTTGGTTTTTTAAAGGATTGCCCTCGCGCATCGGGCATCTGCTCGATATTACCCTGCGCGATCTGGAAAAAATTCTCTATTTCGAGATTTACATCGTCGTTGATCCGGGCGAAGTGCCGGATTTGAAGGAAAAAGATTTGCTGACCGATGAACGATACCGCGAATTGATGCAAGAATATCCGCATAAATTCGTGGCAAAAATGGGTGCGGAAGCGATCAAAGACCTGTTGATCCAGATTAATGTTCCCGAACTCGTGGTCGAGTTGCGCCAAAAGATGCGCGAAGAAACTTCGCAGCAAAAGAAACTGAAATTTTCAAAACGCCTGAAAGTTGCCAATTCATTCCTGAAATCGGGCAACAATACCGAATGGATGATTTTGGACGTAATTCCGGTAATTCCGCCCGAACTTCGTCCGCTCGTTCCGCTCGACGGCGGCAGATTTGCGACTTCGGATTTAAATGATTTATACCGCCGCGTGATTAACCGCAACAACCGTCTGAAAAAATTGATGGAACTGCACGCGCCGGAAGTTATTGTTCGCAACGAAAAACGGATGCTGCAGGAAGCGGTTGACGCGCTGTTTGATAACGGTCGTCGCGGTCGCGTACTGCGTGGTGCGAACAATCGTCCTTTAAAGTCGCTTTCGGGAACTCTGAAAGGAAAGCAGGGACGTTTCCGCCAGAATCTGCTCGGAAAACGTGTGGATTATTCGGGACGTTCGGTAATCGTCGTCGGACCGGAACTCAAACTGCATCAGTGCGGTTTGCCCAAAAAAATGGCTTTGGAACTTTTCAAGCCGTTTATTTATAACAAATTAGAAAAAGACGCACACGCCGCAACCATTAAGCAGGCGCGTGAAATGGTCGAACGCCAGGAGCCGATTGTGTGGGATATTCTCGAAGAAGTAATTCGCGAACATCCGGTTCTGTTAAACCGCGCGCCGACTCTTCACAGACTCGGAATTCAAGCATTCGAGCCGGTTTTAGTTGAAGGAAAAGCGATCAAAATTCATCCGCTCGTCTGCACGGCTTTTAACGCCGACTTTGACGGCGACCAGATGGCGGTTCATATTCCGCTTTCGGCGGAAGCGCAGATCGAAGCAACCGTTTTGATGCTGGCTTCAAACAATTTGCTTAGTCCGGCAAGCGGACAGCCGATCACGGTTCCTTCACAGGACATCGTTTTGGGTTGCTATTATTTGACGCTCGATCAATCCGAAATGAAAGGCGAAGGCAAAGTTTTCAATTCGATGGAAGACGTTTTGCTGGCGGTTGATGCCAAAGCAGTGGCGACACAGGCAAAAATCAAACTTCGCTGGAAAGGCGATTTAATTGATTTAACGCAGGAGCATAATCAGCAGGACGTAATGCGTGCGACGGTTCGCAAAGAAGTCAATCGTTTGATTGATACGACGGTCGGTCGCGTTATTTTCAATGAACGTCTGTTGCGCGGCGGTCTGCCTTTTGTCAACGGAACATTAAGGAAAAAAGGTTTGCAATCTTTGGTCAGCTTTTTCCATCTGCGTCTCGGACACGATCAGACCGTCGAGCTTCTCGACGAACTGAAAAATATCGGTTTCTTGTATGCGACAAAATCCGGCGTTTCAATCGGTATTGACGATATGGTTACGCCTTCGAGCAAACAGGAAATTATCGAAACGGCGCGTAAAGAGGTTGATAAGCTCGAACTTCAATCGAGAGAAGGCGCGATGACGCAGCTCGAACGTCAAAATAAAGTTACGGCAATCTGGTCGGAAGTTACCGACCGCGTGGCTAAGGAAATGTTTAAGGCGATGCACGAGCGCGAAGATGAACGCCGCGAACTCAATCCGATTCTCGTGATGGCGGATTCGGGAGCGCGTGGTTCTGACGCGCAGATTCGTCAGCTTGCCGGAATGCGCGGTTTGATGGCGAAACCTTCGGGCGAAATCATCGAAACGCCGATTGTGGCAAATTTCCGCGAAGGTTTAAATGTGCTGCAATACTTTATTTCAACGCACGGCGCGCGAAAAGGTCTGGCTGATACGGCTCTTAAAACGGCGGATTCGGGTTATCTGACACGCCGCCTGGTTGACGTGGCGCAGGACGTAATCGTTTCCGAGCAGGATTGCGGAACGGTTCAGGGAATCTGGGCGGAAGCTATTATCCGAAACGGTGAAGAAGTCGAATCTCTGCGCGATAGAATCGTCGGATGCACGTCGCTTGACGATATTTTCGATCCGGTTGACGGAACGAGACTCGTCGAGTCGAACATTGAAATTAACGAAGACCTCGCCGCCCAGGTGCAGCTTTCAGGTCTGCAGAGAGTTCGTATTCGCTCGCCTTTGACGTGCGAGTCGCGTCGCGGAATCTGCGTTAAATGTTACGGGCGAAACCTCGGAACGGGAAATACGGTCGAAATCGGCGAAGCGGTCGGAGTTATCGCGGCGCAATCGATCGGCGAACCCGGAACGCAGCTGACGATGAGAACCTTTCACGTTGGCGGAACAGCGCGTCTCGAACAAGAAACGCAACACACCGCGGCAATGGCGGGAACGGTTAAATATCTCGGTGATCTGAAGGTTATCAACAACCGTGAAGGCGAACGCATTTCGATGAAACGCCAGTCCGAACTCGCTCTGGTTGACGAACGCGGACGCGAAGTTGCACGTTATCAAGTCGTTTACGGAGCGCACGTTCACGTCAAAGACGGGCAGGTAGTTAAAGAAGACGATCTGCTTGTAACGTGGGATCCGTTCACTTTCGCCATTTTGTCGGAAGTTTCGGGAACGGTTAAATTCCAGGATTTGAAGGAAGGCAAAACGCTCGAAGAAGACATTGATAAAGTTTCGGGACAAAGACGGCTCGTGGTCAAGGATTCGGATGAAAAACATCAGCCGCGTCTGGAAATCCGCGACGGCAATAAGGTTTTAAAAACTTATCAAATGCCGATTCGTGCCAACCTTCACGTTGAAGACGCACAAGTAGTTCAGGCGGGCGATATTATTGCCAAGATTCCGCGTGAAACCACGAAAACAAAAGACATCGTCGGCGGTCTGCCACGTATTGTCGAATTGTTTGAAGCGCGTCGTCCGAGTGAAACCGCCGTTATGTCGGAAATCAACGGAACGGTTGCTTTTGGTCCGATTTCCAAAGGTAAACGCAAACTTATCATTACCGGAGATGATGCCGCCGAGCGCGAATATGACATTCCGCGCGGAACGCACATCAACGTACAGGAAGGCGACCGCGTAAAAGCCGGTGAACCGTTGATGGACGGACCGCTCAATCCGCACGATATTCTGCGCGTTCTCGGAGCGCAGGTTCTGCAGCAGTATATCGTTAATGAAATTCAGGAAGTTTATCGTCTGCAAGGCGTGAACATTAATGATAAACATATCGAATGTATCGTCCGGCAGATGCTTCGCTGGGTTAAGATCAAAGAAGTCGGCGATACCGATTTTCTGCTCGAAGAACAGGTTGACCGCTTCCGCTACGAAGATGAAAATCGTCGTGTGCGCGAAGAAGGCGGACAGCCTTCGAGTGCCGAACCGCTTTTGCTCGGCATTACAAAGGCTTCACTTTCAACCGATTCGTTTATTTCGGCGGCAAGTTTCCAGGAAACAACCCGCGTTCTGACCGAAGCGGCGATTTCCGGTCGCGTTGATTATCTGCGCGGTTTGAAGGAAAACGTCATTATGGGACGATTAATTCCCGCCGGAACGGGTATGAAATATTACCGCAATGTAAAAGTTGATTACGATCCGACGGTCAATCAGAAAGCCGAAGAAGAATACGAAGAATATACGGCGTTGACGGAAGGTTTGAATCTTCCCTCACCGGCAAATGTTCCCGGAGTCGAGGTTGATTTCGAGGTTGAAGAACCGGAAGAAGAAATCGAGGAAATCGAAGATGATCTCGATATAGATATAGATTTGGAAGAAGAATTGGTCGAGGTTGATGAATCAATAGCTGATTTGGATGATATTGACGACGACTTCTAAAAATTTCTTCGGGAATCTAAAATAAAAAAGGCTGAAAGCGAAAAACTTTCAGCCTTTTTGCTTTAAATAAAGTATCCGATTACCAGATCAAACACGCGTCTTTTCTAACCATCGTCTGACCTTCTTTGCAATTAAAGGCTTCGGCAAACTGCGGCATATTTGACATCGGACCGTTGACGCGCCAGCGCGGAAGCGAATGCGTATTGGATCCAACCTGCAGACGCTCGGCTTCGGGTGTGTATTTGCCCGCCCAAACTTGCGCCCAGCCGAGGAAAAATCTCTGTTCGGGCGTAAATCCGTCAATGCCTGCCGGACGCGTCTTTCCTTCCAGAGATTTTTTGAAGGCATCGTAAGCGACCGTCAAACCGGCAAAATCACCGATGTTTTCGCCCAAAGTCAGTTTCCCGTCAATAAACAAACCGGGCTGAACTTCGTATTCATTGAATTGCTTGACGACGCACGCGGCACGTTCTTCAAATTTGGTGCGATCTTCCGAAGTCCACCACATTTTCAGATTTCCGTCGGCATCGAAACGGCTTCCCGAATCGTCGAAACCGTGCGAAATTTCGTGTCCGATGACACCGCCGATTGCTCCGTAATTGATCGCATCGTCCGCTTCAAAATTGAAAAACGGCGGCTGGAGAATTCCGGCAGGAAACGTGATGTCGTTATTTACGCCCGAATATGAAGCATTTACGGTCGAAGGCGTAAAATTCCAGCGCGTCCGGTCAACGGGTTTATTAATATCTTCGAGATTGCGGCGCACCTGAAATTGGCGCGAACTCATAATATTTCGGGCGTAAGATTTTCGTTCGACGGTCAAACCTTTAAAACCGCGCAGAACATCAGCCGAACCGATTTTGCGTTTAAATGTCGAAATTTTCCGCTGTGCCTGAGCTTTTGTTTCATTGCCCATCCATTCGAGCCGGCTGACGCGGTCTTTCATTGCGGCTAAAAGATTGTCAATCATTATGTTCATTCGCGCTTTTGCTTCGGGTTTGAAGGTGCGTTTGATATATTCTTCGCCGACAGCTTCGCCAAGATTGCCGTTTGTTGCCTGAACGCAGGTTTTCCAGCGCGGTTGCTGCTGTTTTGCGCCGCTTAAATATTTGCCGAAAAAGTTAAAATTTTCATCGGCAAATTTTTTGGAAAGACTCGAAGCCGCTGAATTGACGGTCATAAAACGCAGATAGGTTTTCCAGTTTTCCATGGGAATTTCCTTCATCATCGCGTTGACTTCTTTAAAAAAAGTCGGCTGTCCGATATTAAATTCGGAAACCGCCGGAACGCCGCGAGTCGTCATATAACTGTTCCACGAAAGATTCGGCGTGATTTCCTGCGCCGCGGCTATTGTCATTTTATTATAGCGATTGTCGGGATTGCGAAGTTCGACCTGCGGAAGCGAGGCGTTTGCCAGACGCATCTGAATGTCCATCACGGTTTTGGCATTTGCCGCCGCTTTATCGGGTTTGTCGCCGAGATGTCGAAACATATTCGTCATATATTCCATAAATTTTTGGCGCGTTTCGTTAGATTTCGCATCGTCCTTCGTGTAATAATCACGGTTCGGCAGAGTCAAACCGCCCTGTCCGGCATTAACGATGACCATTGAAGAGTTTTTCAAATCCGCACCGCCGCCGAAACTGAAAACCGCCGGCAAACCTGAATTATGCATCAGCGCAATCTGGCGTTGCAGATCTTCGATGGTTTTAATCTGGTTAATTTGTTTGAAATAAGGATCGAGCGGTTTTGCTCCGGCTTTTTCGACTGCCGCTTCGTCCATACACGCCGAATAAAAATCGCCGATCAGTTGCGAATCAGTTCCGGCGGCGGATTTGGATTTAGCGGCAGTTTCTAAAATATCCTTCAAAATGGCATCATTATTATCGCCCAAAATATTGAAAGTTCCCCAACGCGATTCGGACGCGGGAATATCGGTGTTTTTCAGCCAGATTCCGTTGGCAAATTGAAAAAAATCCGTGCAGGGCTGAACCGTTTTGTCCATCCGCGTCAGGTCAAAACCCTTATTTTGGGCAAACGCCGAAACGCAAAATGTAAGCAGAACTGTCAAAACAGTTATCGAACGTAAACTGAATTTACTCATTTGTTTTCTCCTAAAATGTTTGAAAATTTGATGCGAATAATACGGCGCTAAACGAATAGATGTTTCACAATGAAAAGCCGGCAAATTCATTTCTAATACCATTTCAAATTTCAGATTTAAGATTTCAAATTTAAGAAAGGAATCTTAAATTTGAAATCTTAAATCTGAAATCGCAGAAATTAATCTCTATCGAGTTTTTTGAAATTATACCGCAGCAGAATGCTCATCGGCAAAGTTTTTTCGGCGCGACTCGCCGGTCGCCAATTCATTTCCATCACGGTTTTTATTACCGATTCATCAAGTCCGAAACCTGCCCAGCGGCTGATTTCCGTGCTTAAAATTTTCCCGGTTTCGTCCACATCGAGCAAAATATCCACGGTCGCTTCAACCACGTAAAGGTTTGCAATTTCAGTATATTGCGGACGAATTCTTTTAAACGGCAAGGGCGGTCGGAAGTTTTTCGCGGCGGGTGAATCGTCTTCCGGCAATTCTTCCAATTTCGCCGCGTTTTTTTCGCTGATTTCGGTTTTTTCTGCTTTTTTTATCTTTTCTGCAATTTCCGAACCCAATTTTTCCGCTTCGTTGAAAAGCAATTTTTCCGCTTCATCGGTAATTTTCGCCTCGCCTTTGACGAGTTTCCAAAAAACAAGCCGCCCCGAACGCGAACTGACGACATAGACGGCGGCAAAAGATTCGTAGTATTCCTTTTTTTCAAGCGAAAAACGCCGCAGATTTTTTGACTGAATCAACAAAAAAAAATCGCATCCGATTGCCGCACCGATATTTTTTGATTCTTCCAGCGAGAGATTAAACGGTTTTTCGTAAATCGAAGAATTAAAAGCCGCTTCGCTCAAGGATTTGTCCAAAATTTTGAATTCCCGGAAAAGCCAAGTTTCGAGTTTTTCCGCAAAGTTTTCGCCTTCCGCATTTTTTTCGGGCGTTAAGATCGCAATTTTTTGAGCATTAACCGTAAAAGGTAAAAAGTAAAAGGTAAAAAGTAAAACCGAGAAATGAACGATGAAATTCGATACCGTCTTTTTTGCCAAACGGTTTATTATTATATTTTGTATTTCTGTTTTTTGCTTATTAATCAACACGAATCGCTCCTTCTCTTCGGTGATAAAGTTTGGCGATTTCCGCTTTTAATTCGGGCGGAAAGCAAACCCGGTGGATTTGATAACTTTTTTGCAGACCGCGAACTGCCGAACTGACTTCGGAAATTTCACGAATTTGCGGATTTGAAAATCCTTCTTCGACATAGATCAGATTTTTCGGTTCGGCAATGTCCTTCGTGTAAAAATTATACGGAACATCGCCGGCACGGTCTTCGATAAAATAATAATCGGGATTAAATCCGGCATTTTCCACGAGTTTTCGCGCTCTTTCCAAAAAATCTTCTCTTTCTTCCCCGGGCATATCGAGATCGAAAATCTTGAAGAGTTTGCGATTCAAAAAACGATTCGACAAATCCGACAAAATTTTGTCTTCGCAGTTTTGCCATTGTTTGATATAGAACATCACATCCGTATCATCTATTTGCAGATGTTCTTCGAGGAGAAGCCGTTCGCCGCGCAGGATTTTTTCAAACGCCGTATTGCGCGCAAACCAAACATTTCCGCCATTTTGAAAAAGATACAGAGCGCGGCGCAAAATCGAACGCAAAACCGTTTCCGCCGAGCGAAGAGTGCGATGAAAATAAACCTGTCGAAACATATAATAACGCGCCTGCAAATAACCTTCGACCGCGTAAATTCCGCGAGCCGCCACATAAAGCCGGTCGTTTTCCTCATCAATTTCAAGCGATTTGATAATCCATTCGAGATCGTAAATCCCGTATTTCGCGCCCGTCATCAGAGAATCGCGCAGAAGATAATCCATCCGGTCAATGTCTAATTGCGAAGAAACGAGCTGGGCGAGAGCCATCGGGCGAAAGTTTCCGCGAATAATACCGGCGACGTTTTCGGGAAGTTCGGCGGAAAATTCGCGCAAAATCTGTCCGACTTCCGTGTTTTCGGATAAAACCGCTTCAATCGTAAAATTTTCGTGATGAAAATCGAGAATCGTTTCAATCACGTGAGAAAATGCTCCGTGTCCGATGTCGTGAAGCAGCGCGGCAACTCTGACAGCGATTTGCGATTCGGCAGAAATTTCGTATTTTAAACCGAGCTTCGCTAAAATCCGCGTCGCCAAATGAAGCGCACCCAGGCTGTGCGTAAAGCGCGAATGCTCAGCCGCCTGGTAAGCGAAATATGCCAGACCAAGTTGGCGAATCCTACGAAGCCGCTGAAACTCCGCCGTATCAATCAAGCGAAAAAGAAGTTTTCCTTCATCCGTATCGGTTTTCAGCCGAATAATATTATGAACCGAATCGCGGTATATTTTTTCAATCAATTTAACTCCAATAAGCGCATTTAACAATAAAAGTTTGGTATTTATTAAGTTTCTGACAACTTTTTTAGCCTCGAAAATTTTATTTAAATTATAGACATTTTGTGTTACAATTTCACATATTCCGTCAATTTCCAAGTCTTGAAACATTTTTAACCGAGATACATTTTTTAGGGAGGATGATTGTGAAAAAAATTATTATTTTGTCATTAAGTTTTGTTGTCGTAAGTGGTCTTTTTATTCAGCCTTCAAATGCCGTTGTTAAAGTACCTGCTAATGAATCATTGTCCGTGATTTCAATTCAAAATAGAAATACTATAATAGGCTTTGTGTTTACTGAAAGCCGCGCCGCTCTATCTGATGCCTTCGTGGAATTGTTAGATGATTTTGGTATGACAATTGATCGCACCAAAACCAACGGTTCGGGTTTATATACTTTCAAAGGTCTTTCGGATGGACGCTATAATATCAAAGTTACACATTACGGCGCAGATTATGAAGGGCAAAACCGCGCCGTCTCTCTCGTTGCCATTTCTGCTGTTCCCGGTAGAGGTGCTGTGAATGAACAAATTGACTTTTATCTTAAGTTAAAAAAAGTTGTAAATATCGGTCCGCTGGCAGTTCCCGGCGTGATTTTTGCTCAGGAAATCCCAAAAGATGCAAAAAAACTCTACGAAGATGGTATTGAAGACCTTCTTAATAAAAAAGAAACAGAAGGATTCGATAAATTAAAAAAGGCTCTCGAAATATTTCCTAATTATTTTTTGGCATTGGATCGCTTAGGTAGGGAATATGTTGTGCGCGGTCATTATGCTCCTGCCTTTGTGCTTTTAACAAAAGCAATCGAAGAAAATCCACGAAGTTTTTCCAGTTCATTCGGACTCGGTTTGGCTTCATATCGGTTGCAGCAAATTGATAAGGCAATTACAAATCTACAACGTGCTACGGAAATTTATTCTAAATCTGCTGATGCCTATTTATGGTTGGGTATCTCACTTCATCAAGACAAAAAACTCGCTCAGGCTGAAACTGCTTTAACTAAAGCTAATAAATTAAGTAAAGGTGAATCTGCAGAGATTCATTGGCAATTGGCTAGATTATATAAAGACCAGAATCGTTTTGGTGAATCTGCCGATGAACTGGAACTCTTTCTGAAACATAAACCTGATGTGGAAAATGCAGAAAAGATTAAAGAGATGGTTAAAACACTGCGTCAGAAAGCACTTAGTAAATAATCAGATAACTTATACCATTTCAACTTAAGTAAATATGCAATGTGTCAGAAGCGTTGGTGTCAGCCGATGCGTCCCTCGGTATCAGCTATTGACGCAGTTGCTTTCTAGGTAGAAATGGTATTAATCAACACTTCGGACATTTTTTTTAATAATTGAAAGTCAATAATTACGGTCTTTCTATTTCTGAAAAGCATTTAAATCAAACTTAGTGTGTTACCTGACTTTTGATTTAAATAATAATTTCGGTATTTTTTAATAACTCAAAAACTGTCCAAAGCAATTGTTAATAAAATAACCTCATTCGCCACTTTATTAAATCCAATATATTTTTCTGCGAAAAAACGCCAATTCCTCATTTTTTATCCCATTTCGCGTTATTTCCAGACAACAAAATGAATTTTCATATAAGCAGGGGTTTTTAACAAAAGCCACGAGTGCAGATGTTAAATAAAATATCCTGAGTAGAGCAATTTTTAAATTTTCTGGTATAAATTGAAACTGTTTAATTTTTGTCTTTGCCTTAATCTTAAATCTTAAATCTTAAATCTTAAATCTTAAATCGCATCTGAATAATACGGAAAATCAGTAAGTTGGTGTATTAAGCGGATCAAATCAGCCCGAGCGAAACCTTCTAGTGAGCAGGTTCAGGAAAATTTAACTTTACAGAGATCAGACGCGCTCACTAGAAGGTTTCGCTCGGGCTGATGTGCCATCACACCTACTTGCTGATTTTTGGTATAAGAAGCAGAAACTCATTAGTTTCGTACACAATTCAATAATAATATTTGTAACTTAAAATTGAATTTTATTTAACGATGATAGTTAAGAGATTTAAGTTTTCCAAGCTCGAATACCTAACGGTTTAGTAAGGTGGCTGGTTTGTATTTATGAATTTGCAGACTTTTGAATTGAGTTGCGGGTGTTTGATTCGTGGAATTTCTTAAAAAAAAAGCCCATCCTGATAGAGGATGGGCTTTGAAGTTTTGCCATTAGATCAGGCAAAAAATTAGAATAACAGACGGAATCCAAACCGAACGGTGCGTCCGCCTTGATAAGAAGCCGGTTGTTCAAAACGTAAGTCTTGGTTTGTACCGGTAAGAAGCGGTGTAATTGTGCCATTTGTACTCTGCGATTGATAAATACGAATCGCATTTACAGTTTGTGCGGTACCGGTACCAGGAGCACCGATATTTGCTGCAGTAATTCCGCGTGTAGATATTGTATCGAATTGCGTCAATACATTTGCTTCATTAAACGCATTGAGAACGTCAATATCAAACGCCAATGTCAAACGATTATCACGACCAAAGCGATATTTATGGCTAAGAGCCAGGTCTGTTTGCGAGAATGCTTCAGTTCTTCCTAAATCGCCGCGACTATTCAGGATTTGACCGGCAACACCCAGGAAGGTGAAACGTGTCGTGCGCGGAGTTCCGCTTTGAATAACCGTAAAGCCTGAAAATTCAGTTGCATTATTGCCGCCCCAGTCGTAGGTATATGCGCCTGAGAGTTTGAAACTATGCGGACGATCAGTCGGAAGCCGTCCGTTGTCCGGCTGTCCGCTTGCGGTAAAGCCGATGAACGGAAGATCGAAGTTACGATTAACATTCGGTGATGTACGTCCGTCTTCATCAGAACTGGCGAGACCGGCGTAGTTACCAAACAAACGGCTGAATGTGTAGCTGGCATCCAAATATGCAGTTGTCGCAAAGCGTTTAACAACGCGAAGTTCTAACGCATCATAATCACGCACGGCTTCTAACGGTTCGAAACCATTCTCTACAGACTGCTGAAGTGCCAAACCGCGTCCCGGGTTACCAATGATGTAAGCTTCACCGCCTGTTGAGGCAATAAAACCAATATCTTCAACAGCTACATCAACTTGTTTATGAGTATAACGGCTGGTGAACAGGTATCCTCTACCCATATCTCTTTCAAAACCGACCGTGATTTCACTTTGTTCAAAAGCTTTGATATCAGGATCAACTGCTCCGAGTTCGAGATCATTGCCCGGAAGATTGGAAGGAATACGGAAATCGAGCTGGCAGCGGCTAAGACCGGTGCTGGCAGGAAGCGGACAGTTACCGCCGATCGGATCAGGGTTTGAACCGATAATAGTACCACGGTTAAAACTGTTTATTGTTTGACCCGGAAGGATGTCGAAATGATCCTGACGGAAGAAGTTACCGCCGAATGAGCCGCGCGGCAATTCATACTTAAAGCGGTCAAAGAATTTTCCGTAACTGGCAAATAGTTTATTTTTGCCGTCTCCGAATAAATCAAAAGAAAAACCAATACGCGGAGCTATTTTGTCTCCATAGTCAAAGACGATACCGGGCGCACCGGGTGCAAAACTCGGAGAATCTTCTTTTTCTGCCCGCACACCGATGTTAATTGTTAAACGGTTGATGGGCTGCCAAGAATCCTGAATATAAAATGCTTTATTATCACTGCCGGCTGCGCCGAAAATTCCGAATCTCTGTAACCAACCGGCACCGATAGCAGCCGGATTGACAGGAACATCACGTCCGCTGTTCTCTGCGATTGTGGTTCCGAAACGAATTACGAGTGTATCAACAAGGGTACTTCGAACTTGATTGCTGATACCGTTAAACTGAAAGCCGCCTTTAATTTGATGACGACCGCCGAAGTTGAAAAGATAGCTGGCATCCGCATCAAACGTGCGACGGATTGTGGCATCAAACGCCAGTTCCGAAAAACCAGGAAAATTCTGTCCGAACCCGGGAATACCAAAACCAGCAGGGACAGGAGTACCACGATTTTGAGCGACATATCGTGTTAATCCCGCTACGGCAGGAACGCCGTAATTGCCGATTTTTTCATTTAAGAAACTGTAACCGCCACGGGTAGTAAATACGAATTTACTGTTCGGTGTCCAGATAAGTGAACCGTTTGTGTTATTAGCCGATTGACGACCACCGGTCTGATTTAAGTATTCAGCACCGCGACGTACTCCGACACCCGGAAATGTAACAGCCGGAACATTACCTGTCGTATTTCCAAACCCATCGGGAGTTCCGATTTGTTCGCGTGGATTCCAAAGATACGAACCCGTCAATCGGAGTGTGCTGAACGGTTGAACATCAAGTCTTCCGTAAGCATATTCCTGTTTTATGCGAGCAGTGTAATTTTCGGTTGCTAAGACACTGCGTCCTCGCGGATCGGAGCTGATGTAATCTAATTGCCGGTCAATATTGATATACTGCGGCACATATGCACCGAAAAACCAAACACGATTTTTAAGAATCGGACCGCTCAATGTAGCAAACGGGAAAAAAGCTGTTCCTTCGTCGCGTCGCGGCTGAATTTCTTCAAAAGTACTCAAACCCGTAAAATTAACGAGTCGCTGAAAACTCTTCGGACCAGCCTGCAGTGCTGCCGGACGAAAAGATGTTCCGATTTCGCCGTGAAAATCATTACCGCCCGAACGGGTGGTAGCAGAAATTACACCGCCGGTCGCGCCGCCGAATTCGGCTTCGAAACCGCCGCTTTTAACCTGAAGTTCCTGAACGATTTGGAAGGGCACATTATTATTAATGTTTAATGTTCCTGTACGGAAATTGCTGACCTCTTGACCATCAATGATAAAGGTGTTTTCCGAACCTGATGCACCGTCAATTTGGAAACCGCCGGATAACGGTTCGTTGCGAACAGAAGGTACGGTTTGCAAAAGCGAAGTAAAGTTGACTCCTTTAGGAAGTAACTCGATTGATTCTGCGGTGATATTAGCGATAACTTTATTACTGGTCGGATCAATTGTAATTCCACCGTCGGTGATTACATTAACAACGTTATCCGATCCCGCAATTGCCAGAGTTACGTTTGTCAGGGTACTTCTACCAACCTTGACCTCGACATTGTTTATAGTCGCTACACCGAATCCCGACGCTTCACCGGTCGTAACCGTGTAAAATCCGGGAGGAATCTGCTGAACACGGTAAAAACCGTTGCTGTCTGTTGTAATGGTACGGCTAAATCCGGATGTGGCATCCGGACGCGCTCCCGTTGTGCTTGTAACGCTTTTAACGGTAACTTGTACACCCGGAACGACTGCGCCGTTCGGGTCTTTTACCGTTCCTTCAATATCGCCCGTTGTTTCCTGCGCGAATGCCGAAACACTCAAGCACATAACGAACGCAATCATTATAAAAAATGATTTAAGCATATTTGCCATATTAATTCTTACTCCTATAGATTTTGTCTAAATTTTTTGTTCTAAACTAGTCTGGAAATGTCTGACTAGTAATTGGTAATTCCAATAAATTAACTAGAGATAAGTTTCCTTAAGACTTTCTGAACAATATCTCATCTAGTTCAGAAATAAGTGCAATTTTCGCGCCAATCTTGGAAGAGTGAAGTGAATAGTGTATAAATACTGCATTTATTGGTAGTTACAGGCTTTCGCAAGTTTTTTTAATTTTATTTTTTTAATTTATTAATCTTTACTTTATACAAATTTATATATTAAATCCGAGTCTTTGGAAATTTTGAAGAAGTATAGAAAAATATAATATCAATTAGGAATGTTGCAATTACAATGAAAAATTTCCTGAGATTTTTCATTCAAAGATCACTTCGCTTTTTTTATTTCAATCAATCGAAGTATTCACGATAAAAAGGTTTTAGTTTAGATAATATTTGAGGCAGATAAAAATTTAATGCTCAAATCTCGAATAGTATAAAGTCAGGCGGCTAAATAAGGTTCAAAATACAAAACACAAATTCATTATTTTGGATTTTAAGGTTCAAATTCCAAAAGATGTCCCATTTTTTCTTTTTTGGTTCTCAGATAATGCGCCGCCGGTTCTTTAGATTCTACTTCTATCGGCACACGCTCGATGATTTGCATTCCGGCATCTTGCAGAGCTTTTATTTTATCGGGATTGTTGGACATTACGCGCACTTTGCACAGTCCGAGATCGAAAAGAATTTCGGCGCATTGCTGATAGTTGCGGGCATCAACGGCAAAGCCCAATCTTTCATTGGCTTCAACCGTATCTGCACCATTATCTTGAAGTGCGTAAGCGCGAATTTTATTGATAATTCCGATTCCGCGTCCTTCTTGTTGCTGATAGACGATTGCGCCGCGTCCTTCTTTTTCAATCAGTTCCATCGCTTTTTCCAGTTGTAAACCGCAGTCGCATTTGATCGAACCGAAGACATCGCCCGTCAGACATTGCGAATGAATCCGGACGAGTGTCGGAACATCGGATTTCATTTCGCCTTTGAACAGAGCAACAAATTCTTCATTACTCGTTAAAGAACGATAACCCGCGATTTTGAAATCACCGATTTGTGTCGGCAGATTGGCAACCGCAACTTTCTCGACCGAAACGGAATAATCATTCGGAAGGCATTTATGATTATTTTCTGACAAATTAGATCTCCTTAAAAAAAACGTAGATGCTTGACAATGAAATTATAACTCTATGAATACGGAAATTATAGGTATAGAAAGGCGTATCGGTAAGTTTTTTCGGAAAGTAAGAAAACAATAATCGTAGAATGCCTTTTTAAAAAGCTAAAAGTTACTTGTTTGCAACAATTTATCAATTGTCTAAACAAGTAACTTTTAGAATTTCCAAATCAAGACTAATGTTTATTTATCAGCTTCTTCTTCCGCTTTTTCTTCTTTTTGCTCTATCTTTTCGTTATCGTCTTCTGTTTCCTGATGGGCAAAAACAACTCCATCATTCGAACCGAAAATACGCGATAAAATATTGCTTAAAACTTCGGAAATTCTCGAAGGTGCTTCAGTTTTGACCGATACCTGAGATGTTTCTTCGGCGAAAGCGAAATCCAGTTTTACAAGTTCCGCCGTGACATGGCGGCAGAAAGAACAATCAACCAGATGACTGACAATCGGCTGAGATTCCTTTTGTCCCAAATTGCCTTCGACAAAAGCCGACAGCGAATCTTCGTCTAAATGCTGTCCGTCTGCCGATAACCCGTTGCTAGAAACTTGCAGATGTAAATAATTGCTTAATAATTTTTGTATATTTAATTCTTCCGAATTAATATTCCCCTTGTTTTCCATAACTATTTCCAGCCTCCCGCTTCATTGACGAGGCATATTCCTTTTATTTGCATAACTTTTCTTGGAAAGTAGCAATAAAAACAGTTTTTGATGCTTAAATGAGAATTTAAGTTGTCATTAAATTTCGATAAATACTTGAAGTTGCCAGGTCTTGGGTTGCCAATTCCAAACAAATATCTATTTCTTCTTTAGTTAAATTATGTGTCGAAACAAGTTCTGCCCGAAATATTTGTAAAACTTTGCCGTAACATTTTTCAAGCCAACGCATAATTGTTGATTCGTGAATGCGGCTTGCCGGATTTTTATCGCGATTGGCGGATTTTCGCTGAAACCAATCACGCAGCGGCGAATTGGGTTGTTCAACCATTCGGGCAATTTCGCGCAATTTTAAATCTTCGACGTGATAATAAAGAAGCAGGAGTTTTTCGTGAGCATCCAAATCGGCAAATGCTTTTTCAATCGAAGCTAAAGTAGCTTTGCGGTAGCGTTGTTTGGAAATATGTTCGACCATCTGATCTTCGCCGCCCAGATCGGTTTCGGCAAAATTCGAATGGGCGTAACCTTCGCCGACGTTTTCCGTCATTTCGTCCAAGGATACTTCATCGTGGCTGGCGCGATGAAGATCTACGAGCGAATGCCAGATTACCGTTCGGAGCCAACCGCGCAGAGAACCGCGTCCGCTGTAGGTCGCAAATTTTGAAACTCTTTCGCCATTAACAACCCGCGTTCCGTAAAGCTCGACATAAACCGTATCAACAACCTCTTCGGCATCAACATCGGTTCGCGCCAGATGCCGTGCAACTCTTTCCAGATAAGAGCGATGATGCTGGTCAAATTCCCACCAGGCACGTTCGTTTCCGTTCGCACAACCCAGGGCAAGAAATAAATCGTCCGCCTGAATTTGTTGCAGAAAGTCTTTTATCTCTTCAACATCAGGTGTTTCCGAATAATTTTTAAGAATATATTTTTGGACGGTTTTTCTTAAAGACGTTATCAGACAATCGGCAGTTACGCCGAAGTTAGGCGCATTTCCATTGCACCGTGCGAATATTTCATCCATCACGGATTCACATTTATCTAATAAATCTATGTTTAGGGTAGTTTCAGGTGACATTGCTAACTCGGCATTATAAACAATTTTACCGATTTATTCTAATTGTTTTTTACAAGTTACGTTTTAAATCTTTTTTAAATCATCCGATTCCTTGTTCAAGACTCAAATTCTTACTTTGGTTGCCGAGAGACGAATTCTGCGTTTTAACTTCGGCATATTGCAATTGATAAAGCCGCCAGTAAAGACCGCGTTCGAGAAGAAGTTCGTTGTGTGTGCCTTTTTCGCGCAGTTCGCCGTGATGAAAAACTAAAATCCGGTCGCATTTTTGAATGGTTGAAAGCCGGTGCGCGATCACGAGCGAAGTTCTTTCCTGCATCACGCGGTCAACGGCTTGCTGAATCAATTGCTCGGTTTCCGTATCAATCGAACTCGTCGCTTCGTCCAAGATCAAAATTTTCGGATCGAAAGCCAGAGCGCGGGCAAATGAAATAAGCTGTTTCTGTCCGACCGAAAGACCCGCACCGCGTTCCTTGACCAGAGATTTATACTTTTGGGGAAGTTTCTGCACAAATTCGTCGGCGTGAACTTCTCTTGCCGCCCATTCGATTTTTTCATCGGAAATTGCGCTGCTGCCGAGTTTGATATTATCTTCCAACGAACCGCTGAACAGAAAAACGTCCTGCAAAACGACGGCGAAATTTTCGCGCAGTTCCTTCAGATTCCAATCTCTGATGTCAACATCGTCGAGCAATATCTTGCCTTTTTGAATATCGTAAAAACGCATCAGAAGATTTGTGACAGTGGTTTTCCCCGAACCCGTATGCCCGACAAGCGCGACCGATTCGCCCGGATTTATCGTAAAAGAAACATCCCTTAAAACCCAATTATTTTCTTTATAAGCAAACCAGACATTTTGAAATTCGATTTTTCCCAGTGTTTTCCCGGATTTTTTCGGTTTCTCGGGCGTTGTAATCTGAACGGGCAAATCGAGAAGCAGAAAAATCCTGTGCGATGCGACAATTGCGGCTTGCAGAATATTGAATTTATCGGACAAATCGCGGATCGGCTGGAAAAGATATTGCGAAAATTGGATAAACGCGATCACGACGCCGATGGTCATCGCATCGGCGGCAAGCGGCGTTTGCGTTAAAATCAGATAACCGCCGAATCCGATAATTACGGCGATTCCGATCGAGCCGATAAATTCGACGAGCGGATAAAAAATCGAATAATAATAAATCGTTTCGATATTGGCGTTGCGGTAATCGTCGTTGATGTCGTGAAAATTCTTCTGCGCTTTTTCTTCGGCGTTAAAGAGCTGTACGGTTTGCGCGCCCGAAATATGTTCCTGCAAAAAAGCGTTGAGCTTTGCCATTCGCGTGCGGACTTTATCAAATCCGACGCGGGCGCGTTTGCGAAACCAGTTCGTTGCGGCAAACAGAAGCGGAACGGTCGTTAGGGAAATAATCGCCAGCCGCCAGTCAATCCAAAACATCTGCGCGACGATTGCCAGAATGACGACCAGATCGCCGAGACCGTCAATTACGCCCGACGTAAAAAGTTCGTTGAGCGCGTCAACATCGCTCGTGATTCGCGTAATCACGCGCCCGACCGGATTTTTGTCGTAATAGGCGACTTCCTGGTGCTGGAGTTTCGTATAAATCTGCGTCCGCAGGTCGAACATCACTTTTTGCCCGACGACGTTGAGCAAAATTTCCTGAATATACGAAAAAATAAAACGAAAAAGAAAAAGGGCGAAAAACAACGAAGCAAAAAGCCAGATTCCCTCGGTTTGTTTCGGAACGATGAAATCATCAACCGCATATTTTGTAAATTGCGGCTGAATACTGATTAAAATATTACTTAAAAGCGTTAAGGAAAGAGCAACCGCCGCGAGTTTCCAGTAAGGTCTGAGATAACCGAATAAACGCTTGGCAACGCGAAAATCGTAGGATTTCTCAATCAGTTCTTCATCGTGATATTTTTTTGCTTCTTCACTCATTCGTAAAGTTTGATTTTAGATTTTAGATCGGCGATTGGCAAAGATGCTAAAGTTTTTATTCAGATTAATTTCAGATTTATGATTTACAATCCGAAATCTAAAATCTAAAATCTAAAATCAAGATGAATCGTTTTATCAATGAACGCAAAAATAATTGGGAGAGATTGGAAGATTTGCTGAAAATCCTCGAAACCTCTCCGTTACGCGGCTTGTCAAAAATGGAAGTGCGCGAATTTGGCGAACTTTACCGCCGAACCGCGACCGATCTGGCAATCGCCCGCGCCGAAACACGCGATCCGCAATTGATAAATTATCTCAACAGTCTGGTCATCCGCGCTCACGGCAAGATTTACCGCGCCGAAAGTCAGGGCATAAATCTCGTCTGGAACTTTTTTGCCAAAGATTTGCCGCAAAATTTTAGAAAAAATTTTAATTATATCGCACTTGCTTTTGCCGTTTTTACCGTTTTCGGCATTATTTCATTTATCTTGTGCTACAACGATTTCAATTTCGCCGAATCGCTCGGAGTCGGCGAAATTCGCATCGCTGCTCAAAACGATATGAAATGGTGGAAGGATCTAAACGAGTATAATCAGATCGGCGCGAGTGCAATTTTGACTAATAATATCAGAGTTGCACTTCTTGCCTTTGCCTTCGGTGCGCTGTTCGGAATCGGGACAATTTACATTCTGGTAATGAACGGCTTGAGCATCGGCGGAGTTTTGGGCGTTTGCTACAAAGTCAATCCGGCATTCGGAAATTCCTTGGTCGAATTTATGGTCGCACACGGCGTAATCGAGCTTTCCTGTATTTTCATCGCCGGCGGTGCGGGAATGATGATCGGCTATGCAATCGTCAATCCGGGCGATCTGTCGCGCGGGCAGGCTTTAAAGAAAAAAGGAATCGAAGCCGTCAAACTCGCTATCGGCTGCGCGTTTTTTCTGGTCATCGCCGGAATCATCGAAGGTTTTCTGTCGCCGTCCGAATTACCTGCGTGGATAAAATACGCGACCGGAATTTTAACCGGAATTTTTATGTATTCCTATTTATTCTTAGCGGGGCGCGAAGACGAAAAAACAATCGAAACCGAAGCTCTAAATTATCAGACATAATCTTCCAAGCCCGCTTCAAACAAAGCTAAACGGTCTTCGTCGAATTCAAATACAAGAATCAAACGCTTGTATTTATAATGATATTCGGCTTCATCATCAACAGATTTTTTCTGCTCAAAAGGTTTTCCCAAAACACTTTCCAGTTCGCTAAATTTCGTGTCTTTGGTCAGCAAAAGCTGCGTTCCGCGTTCGCTGACCAAAGTTACTTCGCACGGTTTTGAATTTTTTGTAAAACTCTGAATCGCAAACGAAAAATACTTTACGCGATTATTTTCGCCGCCGATCACCAAACCCAGATCGGGATAATCGAATAGATGTTTTTCAAAAGGATTTCTATTTGCAGGGCGACCGAGAACGCTCAATTTATCAAATGAATCTTCGATTGCCGCGCCGTTGAGCGATTCCGCGGCAAGATGAAACATCAGCCGCGTTTCGCCGGATTTCGTCCAATTCTTCGACGGATCATTTGAAAACAGGTCAAACAAAAAACGCATAAATTTTCTCAAATTTTAAGTTCTGAAAATTAAAAAAGCCACGAGCGCAAACACAATTAAGACACCGACTGCAATTAAAATTGTGTTTTTTGAAATTGAATCGGATTTTTGAATCTCGACATTCGTCGTGCCGGAAGCCGTTTCAAACGTGCTGTTGATCTTGTAATTATCAACGGATTTATCGAGAAGATCGGCGTTTTTGATGAGATTGTGCATTTCTTCCTGCGCGGCGACAGTTTTATATTCGGCGCGGCGTTTTTCGACCGCCATCCGCACAATTTCATCAGCGGCTTTCTGCGTAACCTGCCGCGCCTGTTTTTCGTCCAGATTTTGCAGCGCGTTATCAACAATATCGTCCGGCGTTAAAGGAAAAAGCGTCTGCTTTTTCGGCGCGAGTTCTTTTTTTTCGTCTTCCATTTCGTTTAAAGTCAGAACCATCTGCGGTAGCGGATGGTTGAAGATTATCTTTTAAGATTTTAATAAACGGTTCAAATCGTTAAGTTAAACCGTCCGCTACCGCAGACGGTTCTGACCTTTGTATCTATTTTTAATTTCCAAATTGATCGTGCCGTAAGGAAATTTCAATTCGTGCGTAATGCGCGTTTTCCCTTTTGAATTTTCGAGCAAATTATGGATATTTGCAAATTCTTCGCGAAGCATTGAAACGGCGATTTTGCCTTCTTCGACCTGCGAGCGTTTCAGAATGCTTTCGGCAACCTGCATTTCGTCTTCGGCAAGCCATTTCAGACGTTTTTCGATCTGTATTGGCAGCGCGGCGGTAAAAGGTTTATCAATAATTTTCCGCACGAGCGGTTCTAAAGTTTCTTCCCAATCGTCCGAATAAACCGTCAAATTATACTTATCTTTGGCGCAGTATCCTTCCATCAGATGCCGCAAAACCTCGCATTTCAGATCATAATCCATAACTTTCGGCAGATGTATGAGAAATCTTTCAAAGGTTTGTTTGATTGGTCGAACATCGCCGTTTTCCCATTTTCGATAAGTTTTCCGCGCATACCGCGCCGCGCCCGCGCCGAACTCGGCTTTATATAATTCGAGAAGTTTTTCGAGCGATTCTTCATCAAGCCCGAGAAGAACTTTCATTAATTCTCTGTAATGAATTTCCTTTTCTTTCTTAACTCTGATTCTTTTCCAAAAAGATGTTCTTTCTTCTTGAACATAATAATGTGATGTGCTTTCTTTTTGAACAGGATAATATCTGGAATCGGAGTAATAACCCCCAAAAATTTTTATCTGGCTTTCGTGGCTAAGTAGATGATTAAGGATAAAAGGCTCAGACATTTTACTTCCAGTACTATTCTCTAATAAACCATATTTTCTTAATAAAAATCCAACACTCTCAAACATGACGACAAAAATAATGATGATGAAAATATAAAAACAAAAAATGAGGGTATCCATTTTTATTTTAGACCTTTATTTCTTCCGATTATTCTTCTTAACCGATTTAAACAATTTTCCGAGTTCCTTATATTTTTTCTTTTTCTCCAGATAAGACGTTTTATTATGCTCGGATTCTTTCCGCATTTTGAGGTAATTTTGATAGCGTTCCGGCGAAATAGTTCCGTCACTCAATGCTTCTAAAATCGCGCATCCTTTTTCCTGTGTGTGCGAACAGTTGCTGAATTTACAGCTCGTTTCGAGTTCGGTGATTTCGTCGAATGTTTCGCTGATCGCCGTTTCGACCGCGATATTTCCTAATTCGCGCATTCCCGGCGTGTCAATAATCATCGCGCCGTTTTCCATTATTAATAAATGCCGGTTCGTCGTCGTATGTTTTCCTTTATAGTCTTTTTCTCTGACTTCTTTCGTGGCAAAACGGTCTTCGCCCAGAAGTTTATTGAGCAGACTCGTTTTTCCCACGCCGGACGAACCGATCAGGCAAAAGGTTTTGCCGGGAAGCAGTAGATTTTTGACCTCGCTCAAGTTTGTTTCTTTTTTATTGCTGAACGCGATGATTTGAGTATTCGGATTAGATTCCAGAATTTCAGCTTTCTTTTCATCTATTTCGGCTTCGGATAACAAATCGCTTTTGCTCAAAAGCAAAACGGGCTGAATGTTTCCTTCGCGTGCCATTACCAAATATCTCTCAAATCTTCTAATGCTGTAATCGGAATCGAGCGATTGCACGATCAAAGCGTAATCTATATTGGCAGCGATAGATTGATATTCGACACTTTTACCGGCTCTTTTTCTCTTTAAAATAGATTTCCGCTCGAATAGTTCGTGAATTATCGCCAGCGAATTTTCGTCAGAATGCTGGATAAAACACCAATCTCCGACGGTCGGAAAATCAAGCGGAGATTCAGCCGAAAACATCAATTTTCCGGTTATTTCGGCAGTTATATCGCGCTTGCCGTCTGTCACGACATAGTTTTCTCCGTAAACGGTCGTAACTCGCGCCAGCTGAAAATCGTTCAATTTCGATGAATCGAGTCTTTCTTGAAACCAGTTACCAAAACCTAAATTTTCCAAATTCGTGAAATCCATTTTTGTTATAATAAACTGTCAAGAGACGGCTTATTTAATTTCGGCATAATCCGATACTTTTTCTTCTAACCATAGATTAACAAGTGATTCGGTAGTCGTGTTTTCGCGCAAGGCAATTTCGGTTAGATTTTTGCTGATTTCTTCATTTATTCCGACAAGATGTTTTTTGCTTTTCAGGTCAACATTAAAATGAACTTCCTTTAATTTTTCTTCAAAATCGCCAAAGTCGTTTTCATCAAAAAAATTGACCAATTCATCCAGCGAATCAAACTGCGGTAAATTTTTCTCTTTATTTTCTGTCATACATTTTTCTTTCTTTTTTTGCCATATCTCTGGCACTCAAAATCAGTGCTTCTTTGGTCGTTTTGTAGATCAACAAAACAGTCAAATATCTGCCCGCGTCGGTTTGCCCCAAAGCCATATAGACATTTTCCGCTTTTCTGTCGCCTTTTTCAACAAATCTGAAACGAGGTTTATTTTCCAGAACTTCTTCGACTTCATAAGTTTCAACGTGATGTTTGACGGTTAATTTATCAATTATATTTGAAAGCCAGATAATACCTTCAATATTCATAATAAACCACGTTCCTTAACTCTTAAGTATGTTTCGAGAAGTCTTGGCGCGAGCGTCTGCGTCGTTACGTCAAGAGCCAGACCGCCGAGAGTTTCGACTTGTCTGAGCGCGGCTTCGCGTTGGTGGATGATTTCTTCCGCCGCCGATTGCGTGAAAACGTCTTTTATATCGGCAGGTTTTTCGCTGACGGTCGCGTTCAGATCGCGGTCGCCGATTGTTGCAACTAAAGGCAGATGACGCGGACGCAATAGTTTGAGCGAATTTATCAACTCTTTGGAAGATTCTTTATCAACTAAGTCGGTCAAAATTATAACGAAAGCGCGTTTCTTTAAATTTGCGGAAATATAGCGAAACGCGCGCGGATACGAAGGTTCGATGAGTTCCGGTTCGAGATCGTGCAGGGCTTCCAAAACCGCGTCAATTTGTCCGATTCCTTTTTTCGGCGGCAGGAATTTTTTCACTTTTCGACCGAAAACCATCAAACCGCAATTGTCGCCGCCGCGTGTTGCCGCCGACATTAATGCCAGAGAAGCGTGAATCGCCGTGTCGAATTTCGTTTCGTCGCCGATTCTCCCTGTCATAAGCCGTCCCGCGTCGAGCGCGATGATAATCGTTTGATCGCGTTCGATCTGATATTGGCGCGTGATTAATTTTGAACGCCGCGCGGTCGCCGTCCACGAAATATGACGCATTTCGTCGCCGCGCACGTAATCGCGCATTGATTCGAATTCGCGTCCTTCGCCGCGTCTGACGGATTTTCGCTGAATTGCGAGATAAGAATTCGCGCCGAGGGCTTTGAGTTCCATTTCGCGGGCGCGGCGCATATTCGGATAAACTTTCACGCTTTCCGCTTCATTCAAATTTGCCTGACACCAGACAAGTCCGAGTTTTGAAAGAAAGCGAACCGCCGTGCGCCCGAATTTATAATTTCCGCGTTTCGGCGGGGTTAAACCGTAAGTGAAATCGGCTGTTTTCTGCGCCGCGAGTTTAAATTCCGCTTCGCGTTCTTCGTTTAAAAGCATTTCGGGCGGAAATTCGTCTTTGATTATTAAATTGAAATCTCGCATCGAACGATTTTCGATGTGAAGCGTAACAATAGATTCGTCGCCGATGGCAAAACGCTTGTCGAATTCTCGTTTTATCGTCAGTTCTTCGGGCAATTTGCGGCTGATAAAATAATCTGCAAGCGCGACCGCGATGAGCAAAATGTCGTAAATCAACACGAAATAACGCAGCGCGGGGAAATTCCACGAAAGCGAAAGCGGGATAAAACCGATTGCCAGCAAAATGAAAAAACGGCGTGAGAAAACAAAGTTCATAATCTTTTTATAAGAAATTTTGCCCGCGAATGAACGCGAATCAGCGCGAATTTCTTTAAAATTTTAACTATTCGCGTAAATTTGTGCTGATTCGTGGGCAAATAAATTGTCTTTTTCAATTAACAAGTTCGTTTGATTATACATCAAATAAGCGGAAAAAAGAGAATTCTTATTAACGAAAATTAAGTTATAATCAAGCAAAAAGGATGTGCGAAAAAAATGATGATCGGAGAACATATTGAGGAAGCGATTGATTTTACGGACAGAGGTTTATTTCCGCTGGCTTTTGTTTCGGCTTGCGCCGCCGTGAGCGAAACGCTAAAAAAAGCCAACGAAAAAGACGTTTTAAGCGAAGACGATTTCCGGCATTTTATCAAGGAAAATTGGGAATTAATATCGTTTATGTGTCTGCCTCGCGCTTTTCCGCTTCCGCTGAATGTTCCGTTCGGCGTAAAGCGAATCGAACCGAAATTCAATGTTCATCACGGCGCGGACGAAATCGTCTTGCTCGTTATAAACAAAACTCTCGCGCTCGGCAGATTGCCCGATGAATTTGCTTTTCACGCGGACGCAGGATTCGAGATCAAAGAATCTAAATTATATATTCCGCACACTTTAGTCGGCGGTTTGCTCGGTATTGCCGTCGTTCATCCAATTAACAAAGACGAAACGATCGGCGATAAATACTGGATAAATATCTCCGATTTCAAAATGTTTGTCTCCGAACTCTGGGGCAGAATTGATTTGGCAGTCAGAATCAGAAAGTTTTATCTGGAAAGAGATTAAGACTGGAGCGCGGGCGTCCCCGCATTCAAATAGCGCGAAAGCGCGAAAAAGACCTTGATTTAAAAAAAAATTT
>JBBRVS010000028.1:0-35759 GCA_038246645.1 Pyrinomonadales bacterium | reverse complement strand
TGAAACGATAAATGATTTAAATCAACGCAAGAAAAAATCGCGTGAATATCTGCGTTCGCTCTCGCCCGAAGAAAAAATTGCCAAACTTGTCCAATTGCAGGAACAATATTATCAAATGCTCAAAATAAGAGAAGAAAACGGTGGTCGCCCGATTCCCGAAAAGTGGCGAAAATGGCACAAAGCGCGTTATGAATAATCAGCGGATAAATCAACGCCGACATTTCCTTTTTCAAACATACTTTTCGTGAAGGAAAAAAGTAAGTTGATATTCTTTCAAAGTAAAGAATATCAACTTACTTTTTGTTTTTCATAGATTCAGCAACAAATTAAATGGTAACAGTTGTTCCGTCGAATTTGGTTAAACTGAAGCCGCTGAATTGTTCGTTGAAGCAGTTCTTTTGATCGCGCATAATGCTGATGGCGACTTCTTCGCCGAGGTTCATCGAATCCGTTCCGTCCGAACGCCAGTGAACTCCGGCGATGTTGCGCCCGAGTGCGACATTTGCCGCGATTTTATTGAGTTCGCCGCCGAGGGTTAAGTTTTCGCTTCCCGAATATGGAACTAAAACCTGTCCGGTCGAATCGGGCATAACAGGGTTTTGGATAACGAAGGATTCATCAAAAAACGCCTTCAAAATCGTCGCGCAGGCTCCGGCAACGGTCGCGTGTCCCGCGCCGTAAGACGGGTGAAGCGGCGAGCCTTCCGGGAAAGCCATCGGCAGAAAGGCATTTCCGGCAGGTAAGTAGCCGCCAAGCCTTGAAGCCGAATTAACTGAGTTAAGAATTTCGGAATGAACCGGATAATTTGCGCCGTGATAAGCCGTGCGGTCAACTCTTTCGGCAAATACTTCGGGACGCAGACGGCGGTGAACGATCCATTTTTGATTCCAGACCGCTTTCAGAGCGCGGGTCGAAACCTCGCATAAAAGTGTCGCAATATGCGGTCCGCCGAATGTACCGAAACCGATTTGCGTGGCTGAATTATTATACGGATTTCCGCTGTCAAAAGGTGCGCCCATTCCGGCAATTACCAGAAATGCGTGAAAATATGCTTGAAAAAGCACGTCAATATGCACCCATTGCCCGATGTCGCGCCCGTTTCGCATATAGCGCAAGGTCGAATCGAGAAGGTCGCCGTTTTGCGGCGCAACGCCGTTTTGAACCGCCAGCCAACTGTTAAAATCGGTCATATAATCTTGTCCGCCGTCGGCAATAGTGCGGGCGGTTCTGATTTTTTGACTAACTTCATTGGCACCGAAATTACACGTGTGATAAAAAAATTGCGACAGATACGGTCCGCTCTTATCGTCCGGCGTTAAACCGCGAAAGAGCAATTCGGGCGTAACCTGTCCTTTATTATTTTTCGCTCCCTTGAAATCCGCACCGAAAATCGTTAGATCGGCAGCGGCGGCTTGGGCAATCGGATTCGTCGGGTAATCTCCGAAGGGAACGTCGCGCAGGAGTGCCATCCAGTAATTTTCGGCAATTTCGGCGGCGATTTCGCGGCTGGCAAAGTTCGGCGGCGGCGGCATTGTGAGACCGAAACTGTCTTTTCCTTCGGTGTCCATCGCTAATCCGGCTTGCGGATTGACGAGTTTTATATTGCCGCCTAAGGGAATTTGCTCGAAATCGGCAAACTGTTCCGAATTTAGCGCGGAAACTAACAGATTATATGCCGATAAAACGACCTCGCCGTTTGATTGATGCGGCAGACCTTTGCTGTAACTGCCGATCTTATTGGCATAAATTCCTTCATCACCGTTACCCCGGCGGGTTGATCTGATATTTGTATTATTAAAGTTAAATTCTGCGCTGGCTTTTCTAAAAGCCAGACATTTATTGGCGCGGATAAATCCGGGGGAATTTTGTCCGCCAATCTGCGCCGAAACTTCGGCTTTCGGGTCTAGTGCCGGTATTGCACCGACTGCTGCAACCGTGATTGCGGCTTTGCCTATATTACCGAAAAATTTTCTTCGGCTGAATTGCTCGGTTGGGGGGTTATTTTCCGATGTTTGTTTTTCTACGATGCTAATTTCTTTGTTCATATTTTTACTTCGGGAATTAAAAAGTTAACCCTGTCAAAACATACGATTGACGCAGTTTTCACAGGAAAAAGATGAAATTATTCAAGTTATTGACAAATGCAGATTTGCTTCAGCTTTATCTTACAATTCGTGCAACTCGATTCTTTACAGCATTTTAATCAAACTGACACGGTTGAAGTTGAAAGGATGCCGTATAAAACCAGCTTAAAAAGTGGCGATGAAGATTATCAGCCATTTGCAAATTTAAAGCAACTGAATTTTCGAGCAGTTTTATGTAAATGGTCTTTAAATTTTATTCAAAATACTTGAATTATTCAGTTAAATGCTTTGAACAAGAAGATTTAAAATTCTAAAAATTTCTTGAAAAAATTTGCAAGAATAAAAATTTGCTCGCGTTCTTTAAGAATCAAGATACGAAACTCTTGTGTCTAACGAAAACGGAGGAGATTTTTTATGACTCAATTTACGAATCCGCTCGACAACATTAAAATTGCCAGCCCGTGTGCGGCGGATTGGAATGCGATGATCGGCAATAATCGGCAGAGATACTGCGGCGACTGTAAGTTAAATGTTTATAACCTATCGGGAATGTCGCGCACGGAAGCCGAAAATTTGCTGATGCAATCGGAAGGTCGCGTTTGTGTTAGATATTTTCGCCGCAGCGACGGTACGGTTTTAACTAAAGATTGTCCGGTCGGGTGGCAAGCCGTTAAAATGCGGATGTCGCGCTTTTGGACGGCGACCGCTTCGCTTCTTTTTACAGTTTTCGGCGGCATCGGGCTGACCGCGTATTTTACACAATCCGTTCAGAAGGAAAATATAATGGGTGAAATCGCCGTTTCGGTTAATAAAGATGAAACGGTTGAAATTAAAGAAGAACCGGTTGCCGAAATGGGTGCCTTGCCTTACGATTATGATAAGTATAGAGCAGGAAAAGTTTCGAATATTGATGAAATAAAAACCAAAATCATCAAATAAAATAAACGATAATATTTTTGAAGAAAATCTCTCAAAAAAAATAAAAGAACGAGGTAAAAATCGCCGTTCTTTTATTTTTAACTAGATTCAAAATTACTGGTCTTTGACAAAATAACCCTGCCGCGCGCGGACGCGATTATTTTGCGGAGTTTTTAAGCCGACATCCAAATTTATATATTGATTGACCGGAAAATCGCCGTCGGAATAATATTGAAGAAGATATTGAGCGCGAAGTTCATTGGCAAGTTGGCGAAAAATGCCTTCCAAAGTTTCGGAATTTCTTCGGATGTTTGATTCTCTCTGATATGTATCTTTAACATCTATCGGAAAAAACTTCGGCAAAAATGCCGTGCCGCCGGTTTCATCGGCAAATTTCTGCATATTGTCCTGTCCGAACACGCTGATTTTATTTAATTTATAAGAGCTTCCAGCCGGATTTATCGAATAAAACACGGTATCGGCATTTTGCAGAGCTTTCAGAACTTTAGCCTGTTCTTTTATTCTGATTTCGGTCCGTTTATTATCCAATAAATCGCGGAGTTTTGTTGTCGTGATCGTATTTATATCTTTTCCGAGCGAAGCATAAACGGCTTGAAATCCGCGTCTTACCCCGTCGCTGTTGGTATCTTCACCATCCGAAATCACGACAATAACTTTTCGTCTCCCTTTCGGAGCATTTGTTTCCAGATAATCCGATGCCGCTTTGACCGTATCATAAAACGCCGTATATTGTTTGGTCGGTTGAATCGTTCTGACCGAAACGGCGGATTTCTCGGCGGTTTCACGCGCCTGGACTAAAATTGCGTTTTCACCGATTGTAAAAATTGTTGCACGATCTTCTGCACGCATCACATCACGCAGAAATTTAGCAGCGGTTTCTTGTTGAAATTCAAACATCGGATTGGTCGTTCCCGAAATATCAAACAAAACAGCAATTTCCAAAGGAACTTCTTCGGCATCGAGGACTTCGGATATTTCCTGCTGTCTGCGGTTTTCCAAAATACGGAAATCTGCAGCCTGCAAACCTGTCACGGGTTGTCCGTTTGCGTCTAAAACCGAAACCGGAACAACGATGAGCCGCGATTCTATCTTTAGAATTTCTCCCGTATCTTTAATGATCGGCGGCGGCGTTTCTTCCGGCGTTTGACCGAAGATAGAAAAGGAAAAGATGAAAAATAGCGAAAAAATGATTATAAGTTTTGATGGTTTCACTTTAATTACCTCACAATCTTTATGTTTAAAATAATGCCGATTATCTGAATAGATTTAGGCACAATAAAAGGGCAAAAATGTGAGAAAGGTCTAATCTTTCTCACATTTTTGCCCTTTTATTATTTATCCGAAATTTATTGATCATCAGTTGTGGGATTAGCACGAACTTCGACATTTTGATTTAAGCCGCGGCTAACCATCAATTTAATTTCAACACGACGATTTTCTTCACGTCCTTCGCGGGTCGAATTATCGGCAATTGCTTGGATATCCCCAAAACCGTATGACATACCGATTCGGCGAAGCGGAACATTATGCGTTTGCACCAAATAATCAATTACTGCCCTTGCACGTCTTTCACTCAACGTCTTATTAGCTTTTGCGTTACCATCGGCTGAAGCATGACCGGTAATTTCAATCGTATAACCTCTTAAGGTCATTGCCGTTTGAGCAACCTGATCGAGTTCGGCTTTGGCTTCCGGTGAAAGAACCGAACTGCCGACGCGGAAATTTACATTCGATGTTGATTGAACAACATAATCATCGAGCGATGAAATTCTTTGATTCGTAGCATTTACGCCGGCAATTGCCGCATCAGCCGAATCTTGTGCCGCTTTTGCCCCGCCGCGGGCGGCATTTGAAATTGCCATTAATTCATCAATTTGTCCCGAAAGACGTTCGGCATTTTGTTCGGTTTCCGTCAAACGTGTTTCAACCGGCTCGACGCGGGTTTCGATTGATTGAGCAACTTCGAGATTGCTTTTATCGAAACGAACTTTAGTCGCCACCAGATTGCCTGTGCTGTCGCCGCGACCTTCCGCTTCCAGCATCAATCCGCGAACGATCGAATTTACCGGATAACTGTCGCCGCTGCCCCAAAAACTGTTGTTTTTAATGCTTGCATTCGGAGCGGTAACAACTCTCGTATCAACTCCGACCGAATCACGCACGACAAAACTGCCATTGTCCTGCGCGACAACAACACCTTTGATTTTATATTTTTGACCATTTACAAGATTGCGAACCTGGGCATCTTGTGCAAAAAGACTGACTGCACCTAACAAAATTGTTAAAAACAAAACAGGAAATTTCTTAAACATAAATGACTCCTTTATTATTTTTGAAAAACTTAAAAACTGTTTAACCGTTTTTATGACGTTTTGAACTTAATTCAAGTTGCCGGCGAATTTTTCAAAAATACCTTAAATTATTAATTTCTAAAATATTTTTAAACTGTATCTTGAAGCTTTTTCGAGCGTTCATCAGTTTATACAGTTACTTACCGGAAAAGGCAAACAACTTGTGTGCCAAAAAAAATCGGCTTTCTCTTAGATTCGTAAACTACTTGTATAAAGTAGGCAATTTGAAAAAAAATTCATTTTACGTCAGATTACGAGATGTGTTCTTGTTTGATACATAAATCAAAAGGAAAAAATAAAGTGCATTCTTTTGATTCAGTTAAATTACGGGAGAGATTAGGAAATTCGGAGATAAGTTTTTTTACTTCTTATCTCCAAAACCTCAGACATATTATAGTGAAAATTGAGTTTTTTCAAGGTATTCTTTCATAAATGACAAGAATTTTTCGGCATCTGCGCCGTCAACGATGCGGTGATCGTAAGTTAAAGCAAAATATCCCATTGAACGAATAGCGATGACATCATCGCCGTCATCGGTTTTGATAACCTTCGGACGCTTTTCAATTGTGCCGACGCAGAGAATTGCCACCTGCGGCTGATTAATAATCGGAGTTCCGAAAAGACCGCCGAAAACGCCCGGATTCGTGATCGTAAATGTTCCGCCCTGAACTTCGTCCGGCATCAGTTTTTTGGTTCGGGCGCGGTCTGCCAGATCGTTTGCCGTCTGCGCTAAACCCGCAAGCGAAAGCGAATCGGCTTTTTTGATCACCGGAACGATCAAACCCCAATCGAGCGCGACCGCCATTCCTAAATTTATATCGCCTTTATAAATGACCTGATCGCCGGAAATTTGGGAATTAACCACCGGAAATTTTCGCAGAGCGTTTGTAACTGTTTGAAAAATAAACGGCATAAAGGTCAGTTTCGTGCCGTAGCGGTTTTGAAATTCCGCTTTGTTTTTGTCGCGGAATTTCGCCACGTTCGTCATATCAATTTCATACACACTCGTGACATGCGCCGAAGTTTGCTTCGAGAAAGTCATATGTTCCGCAATTTTCTTACGCATTACGGACATCGGTTCGATCCGGTCGCCGACGGCGGAAGCCACTTGCGGAGCTTTGTATTCGGCTTTCGGCGCGGTTTGAGGTTGCGCCGGCGAAATTTGCGGCGCACTCGGCGCGTCTTTGCGAAGTAAATCCTGCGGACGAAGTGCCGCACCGGATTCAATAAAAGATAAAATATCTTTTTTCGTGACGCGACCGCTCATTCCCGAACCTTCGATGCGCGAAATATCTACGCCGTGCTCTTTGGCAATATTGCGAACCAGGGGGCTGCTCCGCGTTTTGCGAAGTTCCTCAAGAGTTTGATCGCCGAGCGGTTTCTCGTGTCCGTTGGCAGAAGTTTTGGTTTCTTCGGGTTTTGTTTCTTCGATAATTGCTTGAGCCTGCGCCGGAGTTGCCGCATCTGCGCTTGTTGCGGCGACGGCGGTTTGCTCGGCTTGTTTCTGCCCGGCGGCGGAAGTTTGACTAGCGGCTTTTGAAGCCGCATTCGAAGCCGCGCTTGCGCCTTCCGCGCCGACCAAACCGACGATTGATCCGACCTCGACCGTTTCGCCTTCATTGGTGCGAATTTCCAGAAGCGTTCCCGCCACCGGCGAAGGAACTTCGGCATCAACCTTATCGGTCGAAATTTCCAGAAGCGGTTCATCCTTTTCGATTTTATCGCCGACCGCCTTCAGCCATTTTGAAACCGTGCCTTCCGTAATTGATTCGCCCATTTGCGGCATGACAACTTCGGTTGCCGCGCCGCTTGAAGTAGTTGCGGATACAGTTGCCGGCATTTGTTCCGGCTCAGGTTGAGAAACTTCTTCGACAGGTGGTGCTTCTTCCTTCGTTTCTTCTTTTGCTTCTTCTTTTGCTTCTTCCTTCGGTTCTTCAACTTTTGCCGGTTCTGTTTGTTGCGGCGCACTGCCGTTTGAACTCGCGGCTTCCTGCTCGCCTTCTTCGCCCAAAACTCCGACGACGCTGTTGACTTCGACCGTTTCGCCTTCGTTGGCGCGGATTTCCAGTAAAACTCCGGCAGACGGCGAAGGAACTTCGGCATCAACCTTATCGGTCGAAATTTCTAAGAGAGGCTCGTCTTTTTCAACTTTTTCGCCAACTTGTTTTAACCATTTTGAAACAGTGCCTTCCGCAATGGATTCACCCATCTGCGGCATTACAACTTCTACGCTCATAAATTCTCCAGATAAATTCTTTGATTCGAATAAAAATATTAAAAAACGAATAGATAGAATACAAGAAAATGAGGTGTAAGAAAACAGCGAATTAAAAAATAAACAATCCGATCAATCGAAATGTCATTTAATATAGCCGCAAATCCGGAAAAATAGGTGTATTATCTTCTGTAACCTTATGCCGATTATTAAACTTAAAACTGCGATAAATGCGCCGATTGAAAGAGTTTTCGATCTGGCAAGATGTATTGATCTGCACGAGAAAACGATGTCCGAACACAATGAAAAAGCCATCGGCGGCGTAACCAAAGGCTTAATTAATCTCGGCGAAAGCGTAACGTGGGAAGCAACGCATTTCCGCATTAAGCAGAAATTGACTTCAAAAATAACCGAATTTAATCGCCCGCATTATTTTCAAGACATAATGATAAAGGGAGCATTCAAAAATTTTACGCACGATCACTTTTTTGAAAAGGGCGAAGCGGGAACGATTATGCGCGATGTTTTCGATTATTTATCGCCGGTTTGGTTTTTGGGGAAAATTGCCGACGCTCTTTTTTTGGAAAAATATATGACGAAAATGTTGGAAGAAAGAAATGATTTAATCAAAACGGTGGCGGAAAGCGAAGATTGGAAAAAATTTATTGTCTGAAACGTGATATTCTTAGCGCGTTTTCTTATAATAAAAATGTTTCGAGTTCCTGTTTTTCGTGTTTTTCTTCAAACATATCTGCTTCAAGTAATGTGTCGGGTTTCGGTGCCCGTGCAATCGTTACGGGAACTTCTGCCGAACAGCAAACATTGATCAGATTTTCGTGATCTTGGCGCATATCGTCTTGATTTTTAAGCGCGTCTAAAGTTTCCCGGAAAATCTTTGCCGCAGCTATATTTTCGGGCATCTCGATGCGGTAATGCATCCATTTTCCGTCGCGCCTGGCGGAAACAAGTCCGGCATTACGCAAATAGGCGAGATGCCGGGAAATTTTCGGCTGACTGTCGCCTAAAACTTCCGTGAAAAAACAGACGCAAATTTCATCTTCGCGCATCAGATTCAAAAGCCGCAGACGTGTTTTATCTGCCAGAGCCATAAAGAGATTTTCCAGTTCGATCAAGAAATTTTCACTACTCATAAAAAAAAAATAACATATTTTTGCAAATTTGTCTTGACAAATAATTTTAATACTAATATATTCGCTTTAATATATATGTAAAAGCATATATGAAAATCAGAAAGGAGCTATTAATATGAAAACACATATTTCATTAAACGTCAGCAACATCGAAGAGAGCATCGAATTTTACAAAAAAATGCTCGCCGCCGAACCATTTAAAGTCAGATCGGATTATGCCAAATTCGACATTGCCGATCCGCCGCTTAACTTGACGATGAATCAGGTTAAATTTGAAAAAGGCGGCTCGCTTTCGCATCTCGGTTTGCAGGTCGAATCAACCGAAGACGTTTTATCCATCGGTGAACGCTGGACGAATAACGGTTTATTAACTTTGGACGAAATGCCGACGGATTGTTGTTATGCTTTTCAGGATAAAATCTGGGTTTCCGACCCGGACGGAAATTCCTGGGAAGTTTTTACAGTTTTGGGAAACACCGAAGGAAAAGAAAATCCGCCGTCGGCTTGCTGCACGCCGTCAAATGAACCAGCCGGCATTTCCGGCGCGTCAAAATCCCTTTGCTGCTGAGCGGACATCTTTTGCAGACAGAATAAAAATCAAGTGAAGTCAAAATTTAAGCCACATATATATGTAATTACATATATATGTGGCTTAAATTTTGTAAAGTGAGGTATTACGATATATTACTCATTCAAAATCAACGGATTTCCAGCATATTCTTAACACCTGTTCTTGAAAAATAATTTAATGCGCGGCGCGAATCTTTTGTAATTTGCGCTTTTAATTCTTCTATTCCGCTGAATTTGCGTTCATCACGCAATCGGTGGAGAAACCTCACGCGCAACACGTCGCCGTATAAATTGCCGTCGTAATCGAAAACGTAAGTTTCGATGGAAGGTTCGGTATCATTTTCAAAAGTCGGGCGAACGCCGATGTTTGTTATGCTTCGCCGCCAAACGTCATTAATCAAGGTTGAAGTTACATAAACTCCCATTTTCGGGATTACGCGGTTTTGCGGTTTCAGATTGGCAGTCGGGAAGCCGATTTCGTGTCCGCGCTGCGAACCGTGCTCGATTTGTCCTTCAACGCCGTAAGGTCTGCCGAGCATTCTTCGCGCCAGATTTACTTTTCCCGAAAAAAGCGTTTCCCGGACGCGGCTCGAACTGATGCGTTTTCCGCGCAGACGAATTTCCGGGACTTCATCGGCAAAAAATCCGAGTTCTTTACTGATCTTTCGCAAAAGCTCAATATTTCCGGTGCGGTTTTTGCCGAATTCAAAACCTTTTCCCAGATAGACTTCCTTAGACTGTAATCTTTCAAAAATAGTTTCGCGCAAAAATGTTTCGGCATCCTGTGCGGCAAAATCCTTCGTAAATTGAATAACGATTGCCTGTTCGATTCCTAAAAACTCGAAGGCGGCAAGGCGTTGATCGAGCGTTTGCAGAAGCGGCGGCGCATTTTCGGGATGCAGTACGGCTCGCGGATGCGGATCGAAGGTGATTGCCGTCGGAATTGCGCCGACCGCTTCGGCGCGTTTGACGACCGTTTGCATAATCTGCTGATGCCCGAGATGAAGCCCGTCAAACACACCCAGAGTCAAAACCGTCGGGCGCGAAATATTTGCGTTTTCTGTTCCGTGAAAAATTTTCATCTGATGACTTTCGTTAAAAGTTTGGAAAAGCAGCAAAACTCTTTTATCTGTAACGGAAAAATCTCCTTTTAATAATATCTACGAAAAGTCGCGGAATTGCACAAGGCGAAAAGTAAAGAATCAATGAAGAAAATTATAAATCGAACTAATTAGAGGCAAATTTCAACTAAACAACAAATCTCTGGACTTTTTAATTGACAGGTGTTTTAATCATTAAATCTTACCAAACAATAAAACAGTCCGGAATTTTGAATTATTATGAAGTTTGCCGTAAAACGAAGAGCCAAACTGTCTGCCAGAATATCTGCCGCAGTCGGTTCGAATACGCCTTTTCGCGATCTGGCGGGCAACTTTTCAAAATTTGCGCGAAGTGCTTTAAATGAAGCCAACAGCTTAAAAATCGAGCGAATTACGATTGATCTGAAACGTCTGCCGAAAAATCTCGAAGGCTTTCGCCTGGTGCATCTTTCGGATATTCACCACAGCCCGTTCACGGATCTGGCGCATATCACACGCGCCGCCGAAATCGCTAATTCATTAAATCCCGATATGTTCGTCTTAACGGGCGATTATGTTTCGCACGAGCCTGAATATATCGAGCCGATGGCGGAAGTTTTAGGCAAGTTGGAATCTGAATTCGGAACTTTTGCGTGTCTGGGAAATCACGATCACTGGACGGACGGCGAACTCGTAACCGAATCAATGAGGGACGCGGGAATTAAAGTTTTGATCAATGAAGGATTGCGGTTTACGGCGCGGGATTCTTCGTTTTGGCTTGCCGGAGTTGACGATTATATGGTCGGGAAAACCGATCTGCGTGCCGCGCTGCGCGGTTCGTTTCCCGATGAAATGAAAATGCTTCTGGCACATAATCCGATTATTGTAAGACGGGCGGCGCGATTGGGAGTTGATCTGATGCTCAGCGGACACACGCACGGCGGACAGGTAAAAATCCGTGATGACGAAAAAAGAATTCTGCCGCGCCGGAAACTGAAAAACGGGCTTCACCGCCGCAAGGAAACGCAGATTTATATCACACGCGGCATCGGAACGGTCGTTTTGCCGGTTCGCTATCAATGCCCGCCGGAGATTTCTCTGCTCGAACTGCGGTGTGCTTAAATTTTATGATTCGCAAATTATGAAATACGATTTTGTGAAAAAAGGCATTCGTAATTTATAATTTTGAATTAGTACGTTTTAAGCAATGGCTTCAAATATCCTGACAGTTCCAAATCTCCTGACCTTTCTGCGGATGGCTCTTATTCCCGTTTTTGCCAGTCTTTTGTTTTACGGAAACACGGGTTGGGCGTTGATCGTTTTTTTTATCGCCGGAGCGTCCGACGGGGTTGACGGATTCGTCGCCCGCCGCTTTAAACAAGAATCCGAACTCGGCACGATTATTGACCCGATTGCCGATAAACTTCTGATGACAACGGCTTTCGTCATTTTGACTCTGCCGAATATAATTGCCGGCGTCAAACATCTTCCGGTTCCTTTCTGGGTTACAGCCGCCGTCATCGGGCGCGACGTTTTGATCATCACGGTTGCCGGAGCAATTGCGCTGATGACGAATTTTCGCGGATTTAAACCTTCGTGGCTCGGTAAATTAAGCACGTCCGTTCAAATTTTAGCCGTTACATTAATATTATTTGCCGCCGTTTTCGAATACAGTTTTTATCTCCCGACCGTTTACACGATTGTTGCGCTCTTAGCCTTTTTGTCGGGTTTTCACTACATCTTTTTTGTAGCAAAATTGATGCGCGAAGATGAAAAAGCTGAAATTTAATCACTCCGACTAACAATTTATTGTCTATTCCGGTTAAGTTTTTCCCAAATAACTCGGCGGTTAATTTTGTCTTTTAATAAACTTGACAAAGACACACTCAACTATTATACTTTGTTGAGGCTCAAGTTACACAATATGGATATAAAATAGAGATATTGTTTAGAGAAGCGGAATAATTTTTTTGGAGAATATTAAGTAATGAGTAAAATTATTGGAATTGACTTAGGAACGACAAATTCGGTCGTCGCCGTGATGGAAGGCGGCGAACCGGTCGTTATTACAAATTCGGAAGGCGGACGTACAACTCCTTCGGTTGTCGCGTTTACAAAAGACGGAAATCGTCTGGTCGGACAAGTTGCAAAGCGTCAAGCCGTAACAAATCCGGAAAACACACTTTATTCGATCAAGCGTTTTATGGGACGAAAGTTTGATGAAGTTCAGGACGAAATCAAACAGGTTCCGTATAAAGTCGAAAAAGCATCGAACGGCGATGTTCGCATTAATGCCGACGGCAAACAATACAGTCCGCCGGAAATTGCGGCGATGGTTTTGCAGAAGTTAAAGCAATCTGCCGAAGATTATCTCGGAACTAAAGTTGATAAAGCGGTTATCACCGTTCCGGCATATTTTAACGATGCCCAGCGTCAGGCAACAAAAGATGCGGGAAAAATCGCCGGACTCGAAGTAATGCGAATCGTCAATGAACCGACCGCCGCAGCTCTGGCTTACGGTTTGGATAAAAAGAAAGACGAAACAATCGCCGTTTTCGACTTCGGCGGCGGAACATTCGATATTTCCGTTCTGGAAGTCGGTGAAGGTGTGGTCGAAGTAAAATCAACTAACGGCGACACGCACTTAGGCGGTGATGACGTTGACGAAGAATTGATCGAATGGATTATTAATGAATTCAAAAAAGATCAGGGAATTGATCTGACTTCGGACAAAATGGCTTTGCAGCGTCTGAAAGAATCGGCGGAAAAAGCAAAAATCGAACTTTCAAGCGCGATGGAAACCGAAATCAACCTGCCGTTTATTACGGCTGACGCTTCGGGACCGAAACATCTCGTTATGAAATTGACGCGCTCGAAGTTTGAAAATTTGGTCGAACCGATCTTAAAACGTCTGATGCCGCCGGTTGAAAAAGCGATCAAGGATGCCGGTTTGGAAGCGAAAGATATTGACGAAATAGTTCTCGTCGGCGGTTCGACGCGTATTCCGAAAGTTCAGGAAATGGTTAAAAACTTCTTCGGCAAAGACCCGAATAAATCGGTTAATCCGGACGAAGTTGTCGGTTTAGGCGCGGCAGTTCAAGCGGCTGTTTTGGGCGGCGAAAAAACGGACATTCTGCTTCTCGACGTTACGCCTCTGTCGCTCGGCATTGAAACATTAGGAGGCGTCAGCACGCAGATGATTCAGCGCAATACGACGATTCCGACCAGAAAATCGGAAATCTTCTCGACCGCTTCAGATAATCAAACTTCGGTCGAAGTTCACGTTTTGCAAGGCGAACGACCGATGGCTTCCGACAATAAAACGCTCGGAAAATTCCATCTCGTCGGCATTCCGCCGGCACCGCGCGGCGTTCCGCAGGTCGAAGTAACATTCGATATTGATGCGAACGGCATCGTTAATGTTTCGGCAAAAGATGTCGGCACAGGTCGTGAACAAAAGATCACGATCACTTCTTCATCAGGTCTTTCAAAGGACGAAATTGACAAAATGATGAAGGAAGCCGAATCGCACGCCGGCGAAGACGAAAAGAAAAAAGCCGAGATCGAAGCGCGCAACCGTCTGGACGGTTTGGTTTATAATGTTGAAAAAACCTTTAGTGAAAATAAAGACAAACTCGATGCAGCCGGCGCGACGGAAATCGAAACCGCAATTTCGGATTCAAAAACAGCACTTGCCGGCAGCGATGCCGATGCGATGAACAGTGCATTTGAAACTCTGCAGACGGCTTCACATAAACTTGCGGAAGTTCTCTACAGTCAGCAATCGGCAACTCCCGAAGGCGAAACTGCGGAACAGCAGGCATCTTCGGCAAGTGCGGGAAGCGGTGACGCGTCTTCAACTTCGAGCGAAACGAGCGGCGGCGATGATGTCATTGACGCTGAATATGTTGATGTCGAAGAAGAAGAAAAGAAGTAAAAGGTAAAAAGTAAATACGCAAAATACTTTCTTACCTTTGAATTGAAAATCAGCCGTTGAGTATGTAACTTGTTGCAGTCAACGGCTGATTTTGGGATACTTCAAAGACTATGAGCGTGGTAATTGAGTTAGACGAAAAAATAATTGCCGAAGTTGATACATTCGCTAAAGATTTTAAGAAAACTCGCGAGCAGTATATCAATGATGCTTTACAAAAATCGTTTGAAGAAGCGCGTAAAAAAGGTGAAATGTCAGACAAAGATCGGCGTTTTATCGAAAGCTACGAAAGAGTTCCACAACAGCCCGAAGAGTATGAGATTTGGGAAGATGAGCAGGTTTGGGAGAACAAGTGATTCAGGGCGATATTTATTTGTATAAGTTTAAATCACCGAACAAACGCCGTCCTGTTTTAATTTTAACCAAAAATGTATTGATTGCCGGACTGAATGCGATTTCTGTCGCGGAAATTACTACGACGATTCGCGGAAACGATGCGGAAGTTATTTAAGATGAATCAGACGGGTTGAGAGAACTGTGTGCGGTAAATTTGGTTAATATTCAAACTGTTCAGAAAAATAAACTTAGTGGTTATATTACGCATCTTTCAGCCGATAAGATGCACGAAGTTCGGCAAGCGATTGAATATACATTTGGACTCGAAATGTTGTAAAAAACTATGAGTGTTGTAATCGAACTGGACGAAAAAATAGTTGCGAAGATTGATGCCGTTGTTAAAGATTCTGACAAAAATCGCTTGCAATATACCAATGAAACTTTGCAAAAATCTTTACAAAGAGATTTAGCGCGGAAAGTAAAACTTTCGGAAGAAGAAGTCGGTAAAATGTATAAAGAAGCCTACGGGAAATTTCCGGTTCAGCCTGAAGAGTTTGAAATTGAAGAAGATCAAATGATCGAGGTCTGGAAAGACTTATGATACGCAGCGACGTTTATTGGCATAAATTCAAAGAACCGGATAAAACACGTCCGTTTTTAATAATTACTCGTGATGAAGCAATTTCGGAATTGAATGCCGTAACCGTAATTCCGACTACAACGACAATTCGTGATTTATTATCGCAAGTTCTTTTGACCGAAGAAGACGGCGTTCTCGAAACTTGTGTGTTGAATGTTGATTTGATTCAAACCGTTCCGAAAAATAAACTTCGTGGTTACATCACGCATCTTTCCGAAAAAAGGATGGAAGAAGTTTTTGAAGCGATAAAATTTGCATTTGGTTTTGACAATAAATAAGTGGCAAAAAAAGATTATTACAAAATACTTGACGTAAAAAAGGACGCAAAAGCGGACGAGATAAAGAAGGCTTACCGAAAACTCGCGCGGAAGTTTCACCCGGACGTAAATCCGAACGATAAAGCCTCGGAAGATAAGTTTAAGGAAATTCAGGAAGCCTACGACGTTTTATCCGACGAGAAAAAGCGCAAAGTCTTTGATCGTTTCGGCTATTACGCGGACAATCTCGACGTAAATTCGCCGTACGGCGCGGGCGCGTCGGGCGGTGCGGGCGGTGCGGGCGGCGCGGGCGGATTCGATTTTTCGGGTTTTTCGTGGGAAGCAGACCAAGCCGGTTCGAGCAGTTCATCGAGTTTTCGTGATATTTTTTCAGACCTTTTCAGCGGCGGCGGAACTTCAAAACGCGAACCCGAACCGCCGCGCGCCGTTCCGAAAAAAGGTAAAGACATCGAAATGCCGCTTGCCTTGAGTTTTGAAGAATCGGTCACGGGTTTGACGACCAATATTACGGTCAATCGTTCCGAACAATGTTCGCGTTGTCAGGGCGCGGGCGATACGGGCGGTCCGGTCGTCGTCTGTTCGACCTGTAAGGGAACGGGGCAAGTTCAGAGAACGGGCGGACGATTACAGTTTTCGCAAACCTGCCCGGATTGCAGCGGCACGGGTCGCCGCCGCCAGCCTTGTTCGCTCTGTAACGGAAAAGGCGTTACGCCGAAAACCGAACAGGTGAAAATCAGAATTCCGCCGGGCGTTGATACGGGTTCGCGCGTGCGGATTCCGAAAAAAGGCGAAGGCGGAAGATTGGGCGCACAGCCCGGCGATCTGTTTATTCTGACAAATGTCGGAAAACACAAACATTTCAGCCGCAAGGGCGATAATATTTATGTAACGGTTCCGATCACCGTACCGGAAGCCGCGCTCGGCGCAAAGATCGAAGTTCCGACCGTGGAAGGAAAAGCGCAATTGAAAATTCCTGCCGGAACAAAATCGGGACAGAAATTTCGTCTGAGCGGTCGCGGATTTCCGAGTTTGAGAAACCCGAATCTGCGCGGCGATCAATTCGTCGAAGTGCAGATAACTCTGCCGCGCATTACTTCGGAAGAAACCAAGGAAATTCTGCGCCAGTTCGAAAAGGCAAATCCCGAAAATCCGCGCAAGATTATGGGACTGGAATAATATTGAACATTGGACATTTATCAGTTATCAAAAATTCAATTGATAACTGATAAATGGTAAATGATAAATGAAAAAGAAGATTAAAACTTACACGATCAGCGCAGTTGCGGAACTCTTTGAAATTCATCCGCAGACGCTCCGGCTTTATGAGCGTGAAGGCTTGCTCAAACCTTCGCGCTCGGAAGGCAATACGCGTCTTTATGAAGACCGCGATCTCGAACGCCTCGAAGTAATTTTATCTCTGACACGCGATCTGGGCGTAAATCTCGCAGGTGTCGAAATTATCCTCAATATGCGCGAAAAAATGGATGCGATGCAGCGCGAATTTGAACGCTTTTTTGAATACTTGCGAATACACGCCGATGAAATCGGCGGGAAAAGCGATATTCTTTCCGAATCCGAAGCCTTGATCCCGATTTCGCGGCTCTCTGTTTCATCATTTTCTTACAGATTTAAAGATGAGGAATTAACGAAAGACTAAAAAATCAATTCCTTTTTTTCCAATTGTTTAGGCAAATCTTTGTCATTTCTCACCGGCAGTTAATTTCTATTTTCCCTCAAATATCTTAATTTCTCTTTACAAACTCTTTATTTTAAGACAAAATAATCCGACTAATACTCATTTCCAGAGAATTTTAGAACAGCAATATTATTAAATAATTTTTAGGAGCAATATAATGAAAAAAATATTTGGAAGAACTGTGCTTCCAATACTGACATTTGTGATTTTATTTTCTGTCAGCAGTTATGCCCAAAGTTTGGATCAGGTAACGATCAGCGGCAGAATTGTTGATTCAAACGGTTTATCAATCGTCGGCGCAACCATTACGGCAACGCTTATCGAAACAGGTATCGAGCGAACCGCTGTCACAAATGATGACGGGCGATACAGAATTATCGAACTCCAACCCGGACTTTACAAAATTTCCGCGGCGGCAAGCGGTTTCGGCACAAAGGAAAAAATTGACCTTCAAACGGTTTCGGGTCAAAATGTCCAGCTCGATTTTTCACTCGATCCCGGCGATGTCGTCGTTGATCCCGTCCAAGTTACGGACGAAGATTCTTCGGCGGTTGATGTAACTCGAACGGTCGTCGGCGGCACGATCACGGAGAGAGAAATTGAAGAAATTCCGAATAACAGCCGCAATGCCCTCGATCTTGTCCTGACGCTTGGCGGAACTTCGGAAGAAGCTCTTTCGGTGCGGGATCTGGCAGAAGACAGAAATTCGAATGCGAGAGTTCCGCCCGCCGAGCAAGGATTATTTTCGCTTTCCGGCGGCGCATCGTATTCAAATAATATTACGATTGACGGTTTGGATAATAATGATGACCGATCGGCGGGCGACAGATTTCAGCCGTCGCTCGAATCCATTGCCGAAGTTCAGGTTATCACCAATCAATTTTCCGCCGAATACGGACGCGCTTCCGGCGGTCGGATAAATCTGCGGACAAGAGCCGGAACAAACAGATTTCGCGGACGTGCATTTATGTTTTTCCGCGACGATAATTTAAATTCGAACACCTGGTATAACAACAGCCGCGGAATTGAGCGTCTTCCTTTGACGGAATACAATCCGGGTTTTACTTTTGGTGGTCCGATTTTTAGAAACAAAACCTTCTTTTCGGTAGCATACGAGTATAATAAGCTCCAGGACACGACTTTTATTGATACATATGTTCCGGTCGGAACTAACCCGCGTTTTACCTTGCCCGCTTCAACCGGAGGCACGCAAGGATGTGATAACAGCAGTCCGTCAGCTTGCACAACTAATCCTCCGACTGCCGGATTGATCGCGCCATATCAAGTTTTGATTCCGACGCCGAATCTTAATCATAGCTTCAGTGCCAGAGTAGATCACAAACTCTTTAAAAATAACGATTTTACCTTCGGCTGGCAGCTCGGAAGAAGAACGAACCGGCGCACTACAGGATCGGCAAGTACCCGAATTGAAGATGCCTTACAGGCAAGAAATGCCAATACCGATGCCTTTAATTTTACCGACAATCACGTTTTCGGCGCAAAACTTGTCAATCAATTTCGTATGCAGTATTCGGTTTACAAGCCGAATTATCAAACGGATAATCCATTTGATCCGGTTGTTTTGGTCGGTTATCGCAATCCGATTACCAACGGCGTTCAGACTCTGATTGCCGGAAATTCGACCGCCAGTTCGCTGCAAAATTTTTCAAGTAACCGCAAAGAAAGCCGCTGGCAATTTCAGGATTCTCTGACGTATGCCATTAGTTCACACACGATTAAAGCCGGACTTGATATTCAGTATGTAAATTCGGAAGACCTTTCTTTAGGCGATGCAACCGGAACTTTTAATTTCTCGAGCGTATTGTTTTATGAACAAAACAATGTAACGCGCTATCGTCAAAATTTCGGCACGGCGCGAGACGTAACCAATACTTATTGGGGCGTTTTTGCCAATGATGAATTCAGAGCGCGTCCGAATCTGACAATAAGCTACGGTCTGCGGTTTGAACGCGAAACAGCCGTTTCCGATTCAAACAACCTCGGACCGAGATTTGGTATCGCCTATTCACCCTGGAAAGATGGCAAAGGCGTAATCCGATTTGGTGCGGGAATTTTTTATAACCGGACACTTCTGCGCACCGTTGGTGATTTTATCCAGAATTCTTCGGGAAATTTATTTTTATTTGATACAAATAATATCGGCACTTCCGGCGCGGATACCCGACGACAGGCGGTTCTTGGAGCAATTTCCCAACAATTTCCGGATCGGTTTGAAACTGTCGCAGACCTGAAAAATTTAGTTTCAACATTAGGGTTTTCACCGGAGTTGGGTTTTAGACCGAACAATCTGATTCGTTCGGTTGACCCGAACTTAAAGATTCCCGAAAGCTATCAATTCAATGTCGGTTTTGAACGCGAGATCGGAAAAGGATTTGTTTTTGAAGCAAATTTGACATCAAACAAAACAGCGCATTTATGGCGTGAATATAATCCGAATCTTCCGGTGCTTCCGTCAGGTTTTGAAGACTGGACTGATTATTTGCTGGCAAATCCTTTTACTTTTACTAATACGAACGGAACTGTCAGAACCTATCAATTTTACTTGGGCGCAACAAATGACCCGAGCGGTGTTTCCAGTGTTCAGAACGGAACGGGTTCGTGTTCGACAACGGCAAATGTTACCTGTTTTATTAATTTGAACACGGTTAATTCAAGCACTACTTTCCCAAGCACGGCAGTTGCCGGTTCGACAACAAACTCCATCGGTTCACCGATCGGACTTGCTCTGTCGGCGATTTCGCGGTTCAGACCCGACACGAGCGTTGGAGAAAAAGCCGTAGTTTCTTCAATCGGAAATTCTTATTATCGCGGCTTGATTTTAGAACTTCGCAGCCGTTTTCGCGATCTCGGCTATGGTTTCAGATCATCTTTGAGAGCGGTTTACACGCTTTCGAAAACACAAGATGACGGATTAAACAACACGACCAATGCGGAAATAAACGGAGATTTCAGCCGCGAATGGGCAAGAGCGCGTCAAGACAGACGGCATCGGATTGCTATTTCAGGAACTTTTGAAAGTCCTTGGTGGCTCGGAAAAGTAAGATTTTCACCGCTCTTTCGGTTCGGAAGTTCTGCGCCGATCAGTTTAGGTTATGGATCGGACAGAAATCTTAATGATACCAGCACCGATCGTCCGATTTTTACCGGAAATGTTAAAGACATCAAATGGAGAAACCCGGGTTCACCGTTTCCGACCCAACTTGCTTCTCAATTTTCACTTCCGCCGATTGGCTCAATTAGTGGAAATTTGCCGAGAAATGCCGGAAGAGGTCCGAGTTTCTACACATTTGATCTGAGTTTAACCAGAGAATGGAGATTCGGTGAAAGATTTAGATTGCGTCCGACCGTTCAATTTGACAACATTCTCAATGCCGCAGTATTTAGCTTCGGTTCGGAATTTATTGATTTTACGGCTTTAAGCGGTAATCCGACACCGACTCAACTTGCTAATTTTCAAAATTTTCTTGTTCCGACCAGAACTTATCGTCAAAGACAAATTCGGCTCGGCGTGAGATTTGATTTCTAAATCTTTAATTCGATTAAACAAAGAAAAAGCGGAATTGATGATAAATCAATTCCGCTTTTTCTTTGTTTAATGACAAAATTTTGATGACTAATCAGCGGAAAATATGTTAGTTTATAATTGTTGAACATTTTTGTTCGTTTATAGAGTTATGACTAATGTTTTAGAAGATACGAATGTTCCGTTCACCGAAGTTTCGATTGAATCAATCTTGCTTGATGCCGATCTTTTCGTAAAATACAAATCACCCGAAAAAGCCTTTAAGTTGCTCAAAGATTCGATGGAACGCAGTCCGCGTTCGATTGCCTTGCGCGAGAAAATGCGCGAGATCTGCATCGCGCAGAGAAATTCGACCGAAGCCGCCAAACAATGTCTGGCACTGGTCAGCTTGTATATCGGGCGTGAAAATTTCGATTTGGCTTACGACCGGCTTCAAGAAGCGAAACTGCTCGATCCGCGCACATCGGTTGCTTCCGGGCTGGAAGCGATTCGCCGCGCCCGCCGTCCCGATTTTGCCACCGACCGCGATAAAACGCCCGTCAAGGTGCGAACCGATGTCACAATGGCGGGAAATCTGGCGTATGTCAGCTTTTTTGATGCCGTTCAGGTTATTGAAAATTCGAGAATGACGGGTTTGCTCGTGATTAAATCCGACAAATATCTGGCAAGCGTTTCATTTAATGAAGGAAAAATCGTAGATGCCGAATGCAACAGCAAAAACGGCACGATGGCTTTTCGCGATATTATCGAAATCAACAGCGGAACTTTTGAATTCACTCTGGCTGAAAATGAATTTCAGGTCGTCATAAATATTTCAAGCAACACGAACTTTCTGCTCGATACATTAACGCAGCTCGATACCGAAAGAGCCAATCAGCAGGGACTCGGCGGCGGCGCGGGCGACACGGATTTTGGCGATTGGTAAGCGCAGCAAAAGTAAAAAGTAAAAAGTAAAAGTAAAAAAAGGTTTGTGATTTATCGTAATCGCCAACCTTTTTTGCTGACCGACGGTTGCCGGCTGATTTGCGTCCTGATTTGACTTAATCAGCCGAAAACAACAAAATATAGTGCTATTTCTCCAAATATAACACTAGAAAATGTTTAAACTTCAGCGTTTAGAAATCACAGGCTTTAAATCATTTGCCGATTACACCGAAATTATTTTTACGGGCAACGGAATCACCGCCGTTGTCGGTCCGAACGGTTGCGGGAAATCAAATATTAACGATTGTATCTCCTGGGTTTTGGGCGAACAGCGGGCGAAATCTTTGCGCGGCGAAGATATGAAAGACGTGATCTTTCAAGGCACGAGCAAGCGTCAGGCGGGCGGAATGGCGGAAGTTATTCTGCATCTCGAACGGGTTGAATCGGATTTTAATTTAATTGAAACGGACGAACTCGACGATATTGACGAAACCTTGAGCGGGATTGATGAAAACGTCGTTGATATTGATGCCATCGAAGCCGAAGAATCTGAAATTCGCCATCCAAACTCCGCAATCCAAACTAATGGTAACGGTTTTCACGCCGAAGAATTCGGAACCGAACAGGCGCAAGCGGCGCAGGTCGGGGCAGTTCAAACGATTCAGACAAAAGTTAAAGGCAAAAGACATTGGAAACCGCGCAGTTTCGCGCTTGATTTTGCTCCCGGCGAAGCGATTTCGGTCGGTCGAAGGCTTTATCGTTCGGGCGAAAGCGAATATCTTTTGAACGGAAAAAGTTGCCGCCTGCGCGACATCCAGGATCTATTTGCCGGAACGGGACTTTCCGGCGCCCATTACGCCCTGATCGAACAGGGAAAAATCGGGCAGATTTTGTCTTCAAAACCGAGCGACCGCCGCCATTTAATTGAAGAAGCCGCCGGAATTTCCAAATTCCGCACGCGCCAACGCGCTGCCGAAACTCGGCTTGAAACGGCAAAATCTAACTTAAGCCGAATTTCCGACATCGTTTCCGAAATTGATAAACAGGCAAACTCTCTGCGCCGCCAAGCCTCGAAAACGCGCCGTTATAAAATTCTGCGCGAAGAATTCCGGGCGCTTTTGCGCCGAACATTTTCCGCCGAAGGAAAATATTTGTCCGATCTGGTCAATGAATTGGAAGTAAAATTGGATGAAGCCATAAAACTTGAAAGACAGATCTTGCGAAAAGTTGCCGAAAAAGACGAAGCGTTTCGGGAAGCGACGAATGAAGCGCGTGTGGCGGAAGAAAATTTGTCGGAAATCCGCGCCCGGCATTCGGAAAACGCCCTGGAACGCGACCGCAATCTTCGGGAAAAAGGTTATCAAACCGAGCAGATAGAGAATCTGCGGAATCGTGCAAATGTTTTAAAAAGCGAAACCGAAGCGACCGAAAAACGGCTCGAACTTATCAAAGACGAGATCAAACGGCTTGAAAAAGAAGAAAAACAAGAGCGCGAAGAAGCCGGAAAAAACGAACTCGAACTTCGCAAAGCCGAAGATAAATACAAGGAAAAACTCAATAAACTAAAGGAAATCGAATCGCATCTGGAAACGATTCGCGCCGAAGTTTTGCAGCACACGGCGGCGTTTGAACGCCTGACGGAGATCGAACGCCAGCTTGAAAACAACATCGAAAGATTAAAGGAACGCGCCGAAGGCTTGCGCCGCGAAGGCGAACGCGCTCGTGAAACTCATCTCGAACATAAACAGGAAGCCGAAAAACTCGAAAAAACTCTAATCGAAGAACGCGAAAAACTCGAAAATCTCCATCTCGAAAAACAGGAAATCTTAAATGCGGCAAGCACGGCGCGGGAAGATTTGAAATCGAGCAAAAGCGGTTTGAAAACTCTGCGCGATGAATTTTCGCGCAAGAAAAACCGGCTTGAAACGCTTCAGGAACTTGAAGAAAAACGGGCGATTTATGCGCCGAACGTGCAGAAACTTTTCTCGGAAGAAAAGAAAATCGGCGTAAAACTGCTCGGAACTCTGGCAGATAAGTTAAATGTTGGGGAACAAGCCGAACAAGCGGTTGAAAATCTTTTCGGCGCATTTTTGCAGAGCGTTTTGGTCGAAACGGAAGAAGATGCGCGGAAGGTTTCCGCATTTTTGGGCGAAAATAATGTCGGGCGGAATGCGGTTTTGGCTTTGGGAAAAGATTTTTTAAACGCAAATACGCAAAGACGCAAAGACGCAAGTAAAGAACAAAAAATTGAAGAATTTCTCGGTTTGTCGGAAGATTTTGCAAAACTTCTGCACAAAATCTTTCCGCGTGAAATGGCGGCGCAAGTTGTTGAAAAATTGGAAGATGCGAAAAACGATTCGAAAATTTATGTAACTCTCCAAGGTGATCTGATTATCGGCGGGAAACTTTTTGTCAGCGGAAAAACGAAAACGAATGAGAAAAATACTTCGCTTCTCGCATTTAAACGCGAACTGCGCGAGCTCGAAAAAAGCGCGAACGATCTGCAAAAACAAATCGAATCTGCCGAAAAAAACACCAATAAAGCACACGGTATTTTAGCCAAACACGAAGATCAACTCGTTGATCTTCAATCATTTATCGTCAAGGTCGAGCGCGAATTGTTATCGCAGGAAACTCAGGCAAAATCGCTTGTTCAAGAAACGACGCGCGCCGAACGCCATCAAAAAGTTGTCCTCGAAGAAACAAAGCAGATCGAAACGGAAATTACGGAAATTTCCGAAAAACAAAAAGAAGCAAAAGTAAACGCCGGAAAAGCCGAAAAAGCGCGGATTACAGCATCGGAAAATTTATCGAAAATTTCCGGTAAATTAAGCGAAGCACGAAGTTTAGCGGAAGGCGAAAATACGGTTTTAAACGAAAAACGAACTTTGGCAGCAACTTCGGCAGAACGGCGGCGGTCGGCGCAAAATTCTCTGCGGCGGGTTGAAACGGAAGCGAAAGAATTAGACTCGAGAATTGCGCGTGAAACTTTTGAAACCAAGGAAATCGAAGGCAAATTAATCAAGTTAAACTATTTAATTACAGAAATTGAAAGCAAAATCGAAGTCTCCAAAGATGTCCGGGAAAACGAGCAAAACGAACTTTCCGAAGCGGTGGCGCATCTTAAACAAGCGCGTGAAAATTCGGATGCCATGTCGGCGGAACTCAGCGAACTTAATAAAAAATCAGCCGAAGCCAGAAACGAACGCGCCGCCTTTGAAATCAGGCAAACCGAAGCTATCACGAAATTGCGGAGTTTGAACGAAAAATGCCAGCAGGATTTGAGCACGTCTTTGGTTGAAATTGTTGAAACGGAAGAAGTTGCCGAAGATTTCGATCTGGAAGAAGCAAAATCGAGCGTTGAAGATTTGCGGCAAAAACTGGAAAATTTCGGCGCGATCAATATGCTCGCCTTGGAAGAATTAAGCGAAGCGGAAGAAAGATTATTGTTTTTAACTTCGCAAAGACAGGATATAATTGACAGCATTCAAGCGGCGGAAGAAGCCCTGCGCGAGATAAAACGGCGGTCGCGCGAGAAATTCCGCGAGGCTTTCGAGGCGATCAACGAAAATTTCAAGGAATTTTTCCAAGAACTTTTCGGCGGCGGTCGCGGCGAAATGTCGCTACTCGAATCGGAAGATATTCTCGAAGCCGGAATCGAAATTGTCGCACAACCGCCCGGAAAACGTCTGCAAAATATTCTGCTTTTGTCGGGCGGCGAAAAAGCGATGACGGCGATTGCGCTTGTTTTGGGAATTTTCAAATATCGCCCGTCGCCTTTTTGTTTATTGGACGAGGTGGACGCGCCGCTCGACGATGCGAATGTCGGACGATTTGTTAATAAAATTGCGGAAATGTCTGAAAAAACACAGTTTATCGTCATCACGCACAACAAGCGGACGATGGAAGCGGCGCGCGCTCTGTACGGCGTAACGATGCAGGAAGCCGGAGTTTCAAAAGTGGTTTCGGTCAGATTCGAGTGAGGTTATTGTCGATTTGCAATTTTTTTAGAATCGGATTATAAAAATTTTTTCAGAAAATTTTATTCGTAATTTGGGAAAAAAAATGAACACGACTGTAAAAGAAAATTTTGTTTTGGATAAATTTACGGCGGTTGATTTTCTGATCTATGGAAGCAATAAGAGCCTTTTGCTAACGGATATTTCCTGGCAGGAATATGAATTATTTTTACAGGATTTTGAAGAAAGAGCCGGATGGCGACTTGCGTTTGATGAAGGAAAATTAGAGATTATGCCTCCAACCTTAAATCACGAAAAATACAGCTTTAATTTTCAAATTTTTGTTGTTGCCTATTGTGAACATTTCGATCTGACAGTTGAAGGCGCGGGTTCGACCACATTTCGCCGGGAAAATATCGGTAAAGGAATAGAGCCGGACAAGTGTTTTTATGTTCAAAGCGCGAAAAAAATTATCGGGAAAAACATTCCGGCAAAGGAATATCCGATGCCGGATGTCGCGGTGGAAATTGATATTACAACCGAATCCCTCGATAAATTGCCGATTTATGCGGCTTTAAAGGTAAAAGAAGTTTGGATCTATGACGGCAAAAAACTTTCCTTTTAGGTATTGCGTAAGGAAGAATATCAGGAAATTTCGCATAGTCGCGCAATGCCTTTGATTTCATCGAAAGATTTGGCAGATTTTTTAACATTAGGTCAGCAAAAAGGACAAACTTTTGCCTTGAAAAGTTTTCGCAGTTGGTTAAAGAAGCTAAAAGCCTGATTCATTTAAATTTATTCGATTATAAAATCTATGTTACAGAAGTTTTTTTTAACAATCTTTATTTTAACTCTGGCTTTTTCCGTTGCGGCGCAGAAAAAAAATAGTAGAAAAGTACCGCCCAAAAAGACAGCGGCTGTCCAGAAAAAAGCGACCGTTAAACCGGAAGAAATCCCGATTCCCGAAAAGAAAAATTCTCGTCCGGTGGATGAAAATTCGCAAATCGAGGAAGATTCAAAACCGGAACCGGGCAAAAAAAACAGCAAAATCGAAACTCCGAAAAAGGTTAATTCACCTAAACAAACCAAACTGAATCCGGTTTATTTTTACGAATTTTCGCAACCCGAATTTACGATTTCCAGTATTTATATCGAACACGACGAAAGCGGAAAAGGCACGATCAGATTTATGAAAAAGTTTTATGACGAAGAAATTTCTGATCCGATTGCGCTTTCGGCAGATGCTTTGGAAAGAGTTAAAACGCTTTGGCAAAATCTGAATTTTCTCGATTCAAGCGAAAATTATCAATACGAAAAAGATTATTCGCATCTCGGCAATATGAAATTTACGATGGAAAAAGACGGTCAGACGCGAACTGCCGGATTTAATTGGACGACTCATCCGGAGGCAAAAGCCCTGGCGGACGAATATCGCAAGATCGGCAATCAATATATTTGGATGTTCGACATAAATCTTTCACGCGAAAATCAGCCGCTTGAATCCGCAAAAATAATGAATGCGCTCGATTCGCAGATCAAGCGCAATGAAATTGCCGATCCCGTGCAACTGATTCCGTTTTTAAAGCAGCTGAGCGAGGACGAAAGAATTCCGCTGATCTCAAGAAATCACGCCACCCGAATCGTTAAGGAGATCGAAAAGAAAATGGCGAAGAAACAGTAGGAAGTAGGAAGTAGGAAGTAGTTTTGATTATCACTGATTCGGTAGAATTTACAACTAAAATAGTTCAGTAATATTTATTAAAACAATCTTCCTCCTACTCCCGACTATCTACTACCTACTCCCTACTCCCTACTTCCTACAATCTACTTCCTACAATCTACTTCCTACTATTTACTTATCATGCTCCCGCCGGAGCGATTTTTTCTGAAACTTCCGGTTTGCTCGCCGCTGAAAGAGTATCGGCATCTTCATCGGAAAAAGATATTTCGATAATTTCTTTTTGTTCGAGATTATGAATCGCGTAAGAACCGGTCGCCGGACTTGCCGAAGCCGCTCTGCCGACGTAGCGCAGAGTCATATTTTCCGGCTTGATTTCCCTCAGAAGCGGTTCGATAAAATGCCACCCGCCCATATTTTTCGGTTCTTCCTGTGTCCAGAAAATTTGTTTGGCGTTTTTATACGCGGCAAAAATTTCCTTTAATTTTTCAGCCGGGAACGGGTAAAACTGTTCTAAACGAACAATGGCAACTTTTGAATTTTGCGTTTCTTTGCCGGACGCTTCCAGATCGTAAAAAACCTTTCCGCTGCACAAAACGATGCGTTTTACTTCATCTTTATTGGCAATCGAAACGTCATCAATGACCGGACTGAAACCGCCCGAAGTCAGTTCTTCAACCGTCGAACCCGCCGCCGGAAGGCGCAATAAACTCTTGGGAGTCATCACGATGAGCGGGCGAATCGTGTCCTGTTTGACCTGACGGCGAAGCAGATGAAAATACTGCGCCGGAGTCGTCGGATAACAAACCTGTAGATTATTTTCCGCGCAAAGCTGAAGAAATCTCTCTAATCTCGCACTCGAATGCTCCGGTCCCTGCCCTTCATAGCCGTGCGGCAAGAGCATCACCAGACGGCATTTTTCGCCCCATTTATCTTCGGAAGCGGCGATATATTGGTCAATAATTACCTGCGCTCCGTTGGCAAAATCACCGAATTGCGCTTCCCACATCACAAGGCGATCTTTGGCAACATTCGAATATCCGTATTCAAAACCGAGAACGGCGTTTTCGGACAGGGAACTGTCGAAAACCTGAAAACGGGCAATCGAATTTTCTTCCGATCTGATTTCGCCGAGCGGCGACCACATATTGCCGGTGTTCGTGTCATACATCAGCGCGTGGCGTTGCGAAAATGTTCCGCGTCCCGAATCCTGACCGCTCAGGCGGATTCGTCTGCCTTCCAAAACAAGCGAACCGAACGCGATTGCTTCGGCAAAGCCCCAATCCATCGGCGTTTCGCCCGTTCCCATTTTGGCGCGGCGGGCAAGTTGCCCGACCATTTTCGGATTGATATGAAAACCTTCGGGAATGATCGTGATCGTTTCCGAAACCTTTTGCAGAGTTTCTTTGGAAATTCCGGTTTCCAAAACCAGTGAGCCGTCTTCATCTTCAATCGGCGGCGCAAGTTTCGCTTTCGCCGGTTTGTCAACGGCAATCTGTTTGGCACGTTGCAGGATGCCTTCGTATTTTTCGACCACCTGATCCGTCATTTGCTTGAGTTCTTCTTCTGAAATTACACCTTGACGGATAAGTTTTTGAGCATACAGATGCCGCACGCCCGGATGCGCTTTGACTCTCTGATACATCAGCGGCTGGGTGTAGCTCGGTTCATCGCCTTCGTTATGACCGAGACGGCGGAAACCGACCAGATCGAGAACCACGTCTTTATTAAATTCCTGACGATAATCGAGCGCAATTTGAACGACGCGCAGAGCGGCTTCCGGATCATCGCCGTTGATATGAAAAATCGGAATTTGCGTGATTTGCGCCGCGTCGGTCGAATAGATTGACGAGCGCGAGGCTTCGGGCGAAGTCGTAAAACCGATCTGATTGTTGATAATGATATGAATCGTGCCGCCCGTGCGATAACCGCGCAAATTGGCAAGCTGCAAAGTTTCCATGACGATGCCTTGTCCGGCAAACGCCGCGTCGCCGTGCAGCAGAACGGGAAGAACGAGGTCTTGAACTTCGTTGCGTTTTGAAGCATCGGCTTCGTCGCCTTCGAGCAGTTCATCCTGCCGCGCCCGCGCCATTCCTTCGACGACCGCATCAACAAATTCGAGATGGCTCGGATTGCAGGCGAGTTCTATCCGCACATCTTTTCCGGCTTTGGTCTGGCGTTTTCCGCTTGCGCCCTGATGATATTTCACATCGCCTTCGTCCGCCGGAAAACTCGGATGCGACGTGCCTTCAAAAACCGTGAAAATGCGCTCCGCCATATCGCCTTTTGTGGCATTGCCGACGATATTTGACAGAACATTCAACCGCCCGCGATGCGCCATTCCCATATAAACTTCGCCAACGCCGCGCTCCGACGCGTTCTCGATCAATTGATCGAGAAGCGGAATAACCGTTTCCGTTCCTTCGAGTGAAAAGCGTTTTTGACCGAGATATTTTTTATGCAGAAATTGCTCGAATTGTTCGGCTTCGATCAGTTTTTGGAGAAGTTCTTTTTGAGTTTCCGGCGCAAGCGGCTGGGTATCTACGAATTGCTTGCGAATTTTTTCGCGCAGCCATTGTTTTTCTTCCTTGCTTTGAATATGACGATATTCGGTGCCGACCTTTCCGCAATAGGCACGCTGCAAAACCCAGAGAATCTCTCTTAAGGTAGAAATTTCCTTGCCGTGCAAGCCGCCCGTGATAAATTCGCGGTCTAGATCCCAGATCGTCAAGCCGAAGTTTTCCAGATCGAGTTCGTCGGCGTGATGGCGCGTCATATTAAGCGGATCAATATCGGCAAGCAGATGCCCGCGAATGCGGTAAGCACTGATAAGTTCGACGACTTTTGCCTGTTTGACGGTCTGTTCGCGCAGATGATCGCCGCCGAAAATTGACGGATTAAAATCTTCCGCCCAGCGAAGCGGCGGATATTTGATGTCTAAATCGTTAAAAATCTCGTCGTAAAAATCGTGTTTCCCGATTAAATACTCGTGAATTTTCGCTAAGAATAAACCGCTTTCCGCGCCCTGAATGACGCGGTGATCGTAAGTGCTGGAAATCGTCACGATCTTGCTGATGCCGATTAGCGAGAGAGCGGCAGAGGTCATTCCCTGAAATTCCGCCGGATATTCGATTGCTCCGGTGGCGATAATCGCGCTCTGCCCCGACATCAGGCGCGGATTCGAGGCGACCGTGCCGAGCGTTCCGGGATTGGTCAGCGAAATCGAAGTTCCCTTAAAATCGCTTAATTCCAGTTTTCCGTCGCGGGCGCGTTTTACCGTATCGTTGTAGGATGCGAGAAATTCGGCAAAATTCAGCTTTTCCGAGCCTTTGATGTTCGGCACGAGCAAGTTGCGCGAACCGTCCTTTTTCTCGATGTCAATCGCAATGCCGAGATTTACATTGTCATATTCGAGTCGCGAAGGTTTGCCGTCAACAAAACCGTAACCGAAATTAAGTGCGGGATATTCCTTCAAGGCTTTGACAATCGCCCAGCCGATCAGATGCGTGTAAGAAACTTTTCCGCGTCCCTGCGCGGTCAGATTTTCGTTGATGATCCGGCGGTTTTCGTCCAAAACCTTGACCGGAATTCTTCGCGTCGAAGTCGCCGTCGGAACGGAAAGACTTTCTTCCATATTTTGGACGATAACTTTTGAAATGCCGGTCAAAGGTTTAACTTCGACATCGTCGCCGACCTTTGTTTCCGGCTTTTGCGGCGCAGGTTCGGTTTTTACGGGTTGCGGCGCGGCAATTTCGGCTTTTACGGGCGGCGCGGTAACGGCGGTTTGCCCGTTGCTTTTCGCTTCCTGCGCCGGCGCATTTCCGCCCAATAAATCACTAAAAAAAGTGCGCCACGATTCGTCAACCAAGTTCGGATCGCTTTTGAAACGCTCATACAGACCTTCGACATAACTGGCATTCGCGCCAAAATTTTCTTGAATATATTCGGATAAATTCGTCATTTTTTCACTCACTTTCGTTTTTACCTCTTGTAAAGATATTTTAGCGTAAAAATAATTAAAACATAAGTGAGTGGTGAACGGTAAGCATTAAGCAGTAAAATTTAAGGTAAAAAGAAGGTTTTTGAGAAACAAAGGAAAAGGTAAAAGCGATGAATCCCGCTTTTACCTTTTCTATCCTTTAAAAATTCAACTTCAGATGGTGTTTCTCTAATTAATCGCCGTTGAGACAATGTGGCTTTCGTCGAGTTCGAGAACAAAATTTCTTTCGTCAATTTTTTCAACTTTTCTAACCTGTCTTTCTTTAACTTTCAAAGCCGGAAGCGTCTGTTTCAATTTGCGTTCGGCTTTGACGGAATACATTTGCTTGTCGGCGGAAATTATTATCTGGTCAATCGTTTCGCCGTGCGTCGGGTAGCACGATGCGCCGAGACTGACGCCGACCGAGGCGAATCTTCCGTCGTCAATTCGCAGTTTAAAACCGGCAACCGCTTTTTCCAGTCTTTCGCATAATTCATCAATACCCGAATTATTCGTTTCCGGCACCATAATGACGAATTCGTCGCCGCCGTAACGGGCGAGAAAATCGTACTCGCGCAATTGTTCCTGCATAATTGCGGCAAGTTCTTTCAGCATCCGGTCGCCGACCTTATGCCCGTAAGTATCGTTGACGGCTTTGAATCCGTCGAGATCGAGCATCAGAAGCTGGAAACTGCTGCCGTTGCGGCTGGCTCTGGCAACTTCTTTTTCAAATTGAATTTGCAGATTTCGAGCGTTCGGCAATCCGGTCAGCGAATCGGTCAGCGCGCGGATTTCCGATTCGGCGTGCTGCAGAGCCATCGAGATCGCGTCGGATGCGATGTGCGAAACCATTTCGAGAATCCGCAGATGCTCTTCGCCGTAATATTCGAGTTCGCACGAATAGAGCGAAACCGCGCCGAGCAGTTTATCTTCGACGAGCAGCGGCAGCGAAGCCATTGCCGAATACTCTTCCATAAACTCGATCTGGTCGAAGGAAAAATCGAGTGCCGGATTAATATCGAAAATCGGTTCGCATTTTTGCAAAACGTAACCGGTCGCGCCTTCGCCGACCTCGACACATTTATTTTCGAGCGCAACGCTGTTTTTGCCCTCGGTATAAACCGCTCGGGCAAAATCGTTTTTCTCGTTCATCAAATAAATAACGCACGTGTCAAACGGCACGAGTTCACCGATTTTTTTGGCAAACAGCGCGAGCGTTTCTTCTAAATTCAAGGACGAACTGAAAACTCTTGCCAATTCATACATCGTGAAAACTTCACGATTGGCACGTTTGATCTGTTCGACGTAATTTCCGTCGCCGATATCCTGAGAAAGATGAACCGCTTTGGTGTCGGTGCTGTAAGAAAGACCTTTTTCTTCAACTTTTTCTTCAAACTGGCTCAGATTTCGCAGGAAAATATCAACTATTTTCGGATCAAACTGCGTTCCCGCGCCGTTTTGCAGAATGCGCCGCGCTTGCTCACGCGACACCGCCGGACGATACGGACGCTCGCCGCGCAAGGTGTCGTAAGCATCGGCAACCGCTAAAATTCGCGCCGTCATCGGAATTTCTTCGCCTTTCAAACGATCCGGATAACCGTTTCCGCTCCACATTTCATTGTGATGCCTGACGGTCGGGGCGACCGGATACGGGAATTTTATACTTTCGATAATTGATGCGCCGACGATTGAATGAATCTTCGCCTTTTCTCTTTCGGCGGGTGTCAAGCTCCCCGGTTTGTTCAAAATATTGTCGGGAACTGCCAGTTTTCCGATTCCGTGAAGCAAAGCTCCGGCGCTTAAAGCTTGAAGTTCATCCGCCGATAAATTCAGCATTTCGCCGATTCCGACCGCATAAATCTGTGTTCGCCGAACGTGTCCGACGCCGATTTGATCGCGGGCATCAATCGCCGTAGCGAGAGCTTCGACCGTTGCCAGATGAATGCGCCCGGCTTCGCGCATTTCTTTGGTCTTTTGCGCCAATTTTCGGATAAAGATCTTATAAATAACGTGCGCGGCAATAACGACGGGCAAAACAATCAAGCTGAAGCCCAAGCCGAATTGATAGAAAATAAAATGGGCAAAAAGCGTTGTCGTTAGGCTCAGAAGATAAGTTCCGGCAGTCCAGAAAAAGTTTCTTTGCCAGAGTCCGAAAAAGGAAAATCTGCCGCTGATTTTCAAGTAAGTTGTTGAAATAATCGAACTCAGCCAGAAATGCGTAAATACCATTAAACCGGCGGCGATAATCAAAGAACCGGTGCTGATTTCATTTTGGGCGACTGCATTTCCCGAAAATCCCGTTAAATATTTAATTGCCAGATAAAAAACGGCTCCCGAAGCGAATGCCGAAACAACATTGACAAAAAAATCGAATAACCATCTTTGTTTTTGAGTGCTTGAAATCCGCGTGAGTTTTGCCAGCGAAATGCTGACGGCGAGCAAAACGCCGCCCGGAATGCCGAGCCAGATGATTCCCCAGAAAACAATCAACTCTTTAGCCGAAACACTCGTCTGAGTTCCCGGAATCGTATAACCGTATTTATTGATAATGGTCGAGATGGCAAAGATCGCGGCTAAACCCAAAAGCTGCGTCGCCGTAAATTCAAGACCTTTGAGAGCAGCAAACCCGAGCGGGGCAATGCTCAGGCACAGCATTCCATACCAAAGAATTCTTTCTTGCGGATTAAGTTTTGAGGAATCGGAATCTTTCATCTTTTAATTTATTAAAACAGGAAACTTTTTAATCATATTCAGGGTTTTTATTTTGTTAATTAATGGAAGATAATTGTTAAAATAAATTCTCAATAGCCAATTCGGTCAAACAACTCAAGAAATTTCGAGTTGCCGATAAATAATCAAATCTCGTGCCAAAACTATGAGAATGAAAAAGTTAAGTAGTATTTAGGGGAAAAAGAGACAAATAAATTCTGTGATAAAATATCGGTCAGAACAAGGGTTTCAAAATGGTAAAATTTCGGTCAAACTGAACGGCTCGAAAAACCATCATAGATTTTTACGCAAATAAAAAATCTTTGGGCACGTTTCGCAAAAAAAAGTTCAGCCAACAAAAATAATTCGGGATAATTTGACTGCATACAGCGGGAAATTTCGGTCTGCCAGGAGTATTAAAAAAATGAAAAGAAATATAAATTCAAAGATAGAGGCTTTTTGTAAATTGGCGATATTTTCCCGTGTAAATTTATGGAAATCTCTTTTTTCCGGATCAATCGTTGTGCTTTTTGTTATCTCCGGTTTTGTTTTTACCGCTTACGCCCAGGAAGATGAGGGAATAATCAATATCGAAACCGATTTAGTTCCGTTTGAAGTCAGCGTTACGGACAAAGACGGAAATCCCGTGCGCGGGCTCGATGTCAAGGATTTTAAGATTTACGAAGACGGGATAGAACGCGACATTGATTTTTTTCAACCCGTCAGAAAACGCGATGAAACGCGCCCGCTTTCGATAGTTTTCGCTCTGGACGTGTCGGGCAGCATCACGACCGAAGAAATGCTCAAACTGCGCGACGCGATGCGTTCATTCGTCAAAAGACTTGCCGATTACAATTCGTATTTTGCCGTTACAACCTTTGGAATGGAGGTCAAAAAAATTCAATCTTTTACGAATCAACCGAAAAAACTCGAAAAAAGTTTTGAAAAAATTCTGCGCGATCAGGACGGACTTTCGACGCACGCCTATGACGCGGTTGATTATTCGATTCGGATGCTGCGCAAGGATGCACCGCGTTCGGTCAAAGACAAATTGCCGAAACGTGCCGTGATTTTGATTACGGACGGCTTTCCGGTCGGCGATATGGTTTCGCCGAAAACCGTGATCGAACGCGCCAACGAAGCGGAAACAACGGTTTACTCGGTTCTTCTGCCGTCTTTTTCGCGGCTTCAGGGCGGCAGAAAACCGCTGATGACCTTGCTCGAAGCAAGCGGTTTGATCGAGAAAACCGGCGGAAGGACGTTTTATGCGACGCAGGAAGATTTTGAGCCGCTGTTTAATCTGCTGGCGGAGGAAATTACGTCATCTTATGTTCTGGCAATTTATCCGAAACCGGAAAACCGCAAAAGCGGCAAATTTCATCAGGTTCGGATCGAAGCCCCCGCGGGTTTTCAGATTAAACAAAGCCGCAGCGGATATGAAATAAAGCGTTGAATAATCGAGCAAAACGGTTGTTAGGAAACTAAAAGTAATGCTGCTGATTGTTTTTCAATTGCCTCCAACTTTAGTTGGAGGTTAAGAGAAATAAACAAAAGGCTTTAGATACTGTCTTGAAAGTCAAGTTGAAATGCTGTCAAAAAACAAATTCTTTGAAAACTATTAGGACGCAAAAACTTGTTCGGGCTAACCTTGTAATTATGCAGACTCGCAGTCTTAAGATACTGTCCAGCCTTA
>JBBRVS010000027.1:0-37526 GCA_038246645.1 Pyrinomonadales bacterium | reverse complement strand
ATAATTATGGTGACAGTTGACCGCGATTTCCGGGCGAAATTCCTTTTGTTTATTAAACATCCGGTTGAATGATTTCAAAAGTCGTTTCATCATCACCTGACGATTCATCATCGCGTAACCCTGCGCCCAATCGAGATCGTGCCAATAATTCTTGAACTCGTCAGTTCCGTTTATAAAATAAGCAAGATTCGGATCGGGAAGTTCATTCAGGCGATGCAGCGTCTTCGCCGTCGCAATATGGCGTTCGGCGATTTCCTTTCCGATATTACGAGAACCGGAATGAAGCATCAGCCAAACATTGTCTTCGGTGTCGAGGCAGACTTCGATAAAGTGATTTCCGCCGCCGAGTGTTCCGAGTTGTTTCATCGCTTTTACCTTGCGGTCTTGAACTCCTGAATGCAGTTCATCAAAAGTTTCCCAACCAGCCCAGCGCGAAGCATTTGTATCGGATTCTTTATGCGCGTTGAATCCGACCGGAATGGCGCGTTCGATCTCGTGGCGCAAATCCTTTAATTTACCGTCAAGAATCCCGCTTTTGAAAGGCGTTTTGACCGCCATCATTCCGCAGTTGTGAACGAAAACTCCGGCTTCAAGCGCGAAATTGTGATATTCAGGAACGGTCAAACAATAAACATCTTCGCGCGTCGCGATTGATTCGACGGAAACAACTTTGTGATTGTAACCGTGTTCTCCACGACGATGATTATGCAAACCGATTCCGCTTTTCACTTCTTCGCCACAAGTTTCGCAAGCGTATAGACGGTTCGCGATTTCCTTGCTTTTTGCACGACCTTTTTCGCTTTTATTATAAGCGAAGAATTCCTTGCCTCTTACGCCGTTATCGGCAACTGCATTTTTGAAATGTTCTGGATTTTCTTCCATATATTTCAAAATGTTTTTTGTGCCACGCGTCGCAAAATAAGCGTATCCTTCTGCGGTTTGTGCTTTATCGGAAATTGCTTTCTTACGTTTTGCTTCAAACTCAGCCGACTGCCAATGTTCGTTTTTATCAACCAAACTGCGGTGATAAGCCGAATGTGCAGATGAACTCATAAATTCCAAATTCTCCGAGCGATTATCCGATTCATCAAAATTCTTGTGATGAATTACGGTTTTATCGCCTTCAAATTTTGGAACTTTTCCGAGCAATCCACTACGCCCGACAATCCAATGAACTCTTTGCCAACGCCCGGAATGATTTTGCTGAACAAAAACATATCCGTCCTTATCTTTCTTGCGATAAAGCGGCATCAAAGATTCGCCCGACTTCAAATTTTCCGCTTCGATAAAACTTCCGTCTCGAAGCATAAATTTATGGTCAGGTGTGCAACGAATTTCTTCGCCGTTGTCCAAAGTGATTTTTATAAGTTTGGCATTCTTACGAGTTTTCTGTGCCGTTGCCTTTGCAGCAATAATCTTTCCTGAATCCGTGCAAGCGTAAACCGCAAATTCATCATTTCGTTCAGCCAATTCAGAAATTGGATAAGATTTCCCGTCAATTGTCGGAACAAGTGTATCGCCCGTAAAACAGCCGATGTCAACGCCGACAGTTGCCGGAATTACCGCTTCCTTCGTTGCGACGACCGAACCGACCATCGAACCGATTCCGAGATGTGCGTCCGGCATCAGCGCGACGTGTTTGTAAAGACACGGCAGGCGCGAAACATTGCGCAGCATATTTTGTTCATCGAGCGACAAATCGTGATGAACCCACGCGAGTATATCGGCTTTTGCGCCCGAAATATTTAGTTTGTTGTATGGCATATTTTTTCTCCTATTTTATTTATGAAAGGTTAAATTTTAGCAAGTTGCGTAATGAATCGAAACATCTGTTGTCAGTGTTTAATACAATATTTTACTTTATTTGATACAGTTTTTTGTAGTTGAAACGATTTTAGTATTTGTTAAACTATCAAAATTTTGTGGCATAACTCTTGCGGAAGTAAAAAATATTCATTCCCCTTAAATTGTATTGTCCCCTTAGATATAAATGATTTTACTTTTATATCTTAACTCTGTTTTTTCTTTGGGAGGTTTTTATGTTTAAAAAGGTTTTATATACAATCGGGATAAGTGCATTTTTGCTTTCAGGTATTTTTGCAGCAACGATTCACAGTCGGTATTTAACGGAAAAGAAATTGTCGCCGACTCTGACTCCGACCGTTTCGCCAACTGTTTCCCCGACTGTTTCGCCGTCGCCGGACGATCCGTCCGATCCGACTGATTCGCCGATGCCGTCGCCGACCAATCCGAGCGATCCGACTCCGACACCGGACAATCCGACCAATCCGAGCGATCCGAAACCGACACCGGGTGACCCGACAAATCCGACCGATATGCCGACACCGATGCCGTCGCCCACACCTTAAATTTTCTTTTTTAGATTTTTTTCAAAGGCAAGCCGGAATGGCTTGCCTTTTTTTATTGGAAAATGGACGACAAAAATTGAAATGACCCGTCGGTTTCTACCTAAAAGAAATGTAGTCATTTTCGGCATTCGTCCAAAATTATACGGGGCAGAACCAGCTGCCGTAGCGGATGGTTTAAAGTCGATGTTTCATATCGTTTACCAACATTTATAAAGTCAATCTTCAACCTCCCGCTACCGCAGACGGTACTGAGCTTGATTGATTCTAGAAACTTCGGCGGAAAAGATAGGACGCTTTGATAAAAAACGACCGCCCGTTGCCGCGAAATCCGTTTTCGGGTTGTCCCGTGTAGGGATTAAAACCTTTGTAATTCAAATCGTCATTGTATCCGGCATAAAGGGCAGTTCCGGGGCTCGGAGTCCAGCCGAAGATTAATTGCGGTCGAAAGCGTGTCGAAATATTCGAATAATCGAGCCGCATCCGGGCAAAGAAATCACGCGAAAATTGATAGGTCGAACGCAAACTGACGACATTATCGTCAAAGGCGACCAAATTCGTATCGTGGCGTGTAAGTCTTGTTCTTCTGTAACTTAATTGTGTTTGCAAAGCGGAAGTCGGCTGATAACGAACCGATGTTTCGATATAAAGCTGATTGCCCGCGCCCGGATCCAAACCCGGTGCGGGTTCGGTACAATTCGTAACCAGACGGCATCTTTCCTGCCACGCCAAATATGGCGCGCTGACCCGCGGATATTTCGGTCCCGCGCCGAAATCGTAATCGAGATTGCCTTTGCTGAGGCTCAGAACTGTAAAAAAGAACAATTGTTTGATCGGAGTTGCTTCGACAAAACTGTAAACTTCCCGGCGGTGCGAAGAGCGTTCGGAATCCGCGCCGAAAAATGAGCCGGTTCTGGTTGCCGTGCGTCTTCTGCCGAATTCGTGTTCGAAAACGCGTTCGTAACCGTATTCAAAACCCGCGCCGACAAAAATTTGCCGTTGAAAGGCGAGCATTCCCTGCGTATTCGAGTTCACGCCCTGCGAACGCCCGCGCCAATCGTAATTGACGTTTGTCGAGTTATTGATGCGTTTGGAGATAATGGCTTTTTTCGCGTCGCGGTCGGTCTGATACTGGATGAACGAGCCGAGATAATTCGTGTCAACGCGGTTTGTAAATCCGACATCGGCGCGGTAATCTTTGCTTCTTCCCTGTGCCTGAAAATTCATATAAAGATTTCTGTCCGAGCGTTCCAGATAAGCGCGATAACCCAAGCCGTTGCCGGTTCGATAAATGTTTTTGTCCTGATCCGCATCATAAAAAAAGCGACGCGAATTTGTTCCGACGATTTGAAAGTCGGTCACGATTTTCTTACTTAAACGAAAACGTCCGTCAAATCCGGCGGTGTGATTATGGCGTTCGGGAAAATTATAGGTCGTCGCAAAAAAGCCGAGATTATGCTGCGTTCCGACATCGCGTTTGAACCGGAAAACTCCGATGTCGACGTTTTTATCAACGAATTTTTCGATACTTCCGCAATTAGCGGTCGGATCGGTTATTCGATTTTGCTGACAGTTAAACAATCCTTGCCGTTCGTCCTTTGAATAATTTCCCGGCGCGTTGTCGGACGCATATAAAATTCCGAAAGTGTTTTTGCCGCGTCTGCCCGTCAATTTGGCGGCGATGTCGGGATCAACAATGGCGCGGGTGTTGACGATGTTCAGACCGCTCTGGAAAATATCGATTCGTTCGAGAAAAAACGGGCGTTTTTCCTGAAAAAATATCGGAAAGCGAACATTTGCGGTCGAAACCGGCGCGTCGGCTTCGACCTGCGCGAAATCGGGATTGTATGCAAAATCGAGCGTGATCGTCGGTGTCAGGCTGAATTTCGCCGTCATACCGAATTCGCCTTTCAAACCGTCATTAACGTAACGCCCGTTCGGATCGCCGTTAAAAGTGTAGCGCGTGCGTCTGCTTGATTGGCTCAAGGTTAAACTCGGATTTATTTCCAGTTGGCGCGTCGTTTCGATGCCTTCGAGTCCGGTAATTTGTCCGGCTTGATTGAGCATTCCCGAAATGCTTCGATTCATCGGCATCCACGAATCGAGTTCGCCGTTGTTGTATTTGACGCGCCGGAAAATATGGATTCCCCAATTTTTATTTTTGCCCGCTTCGTAACGCAGTGATTTGAAGGGGATCGCCGCTTCGATGGTAAAACCGTCTTCGGTCAAAACGCCTTTCGATTCATAAACCAGATCAACGCTGTAATCTTCGCCTCGTCCTTCGGTCATCGTGCCGTCGCCCTGCACGCCGAGCGGATTAAAGAAAAATATATACGCCTGCCGCTGATCGTTAAAAGTGTCGAGAAAAACGCCGATATAATCATCGTTAAAAATATTGTCGCGCCGCGCAACGGTTGCCCTTACAGTGGCTTTATCCTGAACGACGCGAAAAGCCAGATAAAGATTTTTCGAGTCGTAACCCATCATAAACTCGGTCGGATGCTTCGGCGCAACATTATCGCCCGGATTTGTCTGCAAAAAATCGCCGAACACCGCTGCATTTTGCCAAACCGCGTCATCGAGTTTTCCGTCAATCACGGGCGGCGTTTCAAGGCGCGGAATCTGCGCCGGTACATCTTTACGGACAAAGCGCGAAGATTCTGATGATTCTTTTGATTTGACGATTTTATTTTCAGATTCGCCTGTCATCGAAACTGCGTTCGGTAAACCACTCGATTTTTCTACTTCTTCACTTGCGGTTTTCGGGGCGGAATCTTGCGAAAAGACATTAAGAATGAAAAAACTTAGAACAATGCAAAAAGACGTAATAAATTTCATAAAGACACCTGTATAAAAAGAATATAAACAGTAGTCCAACGCCGAATCGGAATTATTGAATATAAAGGAAGACTCCAATTCCGGTTCGAAGCAAGCCGTTCCAAAAAATATGAAAAAGAATAGAAAAAAATAAAATTTTTTGGAATTTAAGGACTACACGATATAAACACCGTGTCCGGTTTTTTTGTGACAGAAAATTACGGTGCATTTATGAAATTGAAAAACAAACAGATGAAAAGTCTTTTTTTTCGGCGAGAATTAAAAAAGATTTTCAAAACAAAATTTGGCGACAAGATTTGCCGAGATTTCCGCTCCGCAAATTTTATCGGAGCGGGCGAGGTTCGAACTCGCTTAACCCGTTTAGGGTTTTTACCGATGTAATCCCGAAGGCATTCGCCAAAATTTTTAGTGAAAATGAAAAAAATATGTGCTAAGATTGCCAAAAACCCAAAAGAGAAACGATTATGAACTTAAAACAAAAAATTCTTTATGGCTTCGTCGGGCTTATTCTTGGCAACTTCTTTTTGCTCACTTTATATACCGGAATCAAAAATTTTGACCGCGGTTTTCCACAAAAAGACGAAATTACTGCCGAGCAAGTGGTAGATTTAATTAAATCGGGCAACATAAAAAAAATAAATATAGAAAACGAACAAGCGATTTTACGCGATCATCTGAATGAAAAATATTCATTTTCCGTAACTTCGGATTCCGTCAGGGAATTAGTTTTGGATAATGTTTCATCTTTTAATTCAGTCAATCCGAAAAATGCAATAAAAATTAGCGAAGCACCATCGCGTTCAGCTGTTTTTTCTAATGATCTTCTGCCGTATTTGTTTCAAATAATGTTTATACTCTTTTTTATCAGCCCGCCGATCATCGCGTTTTTGCTGTTTTTGATCTGGAGAGAATTGAAATCAAGAAACAAAATGAAATAATTCGATAGAATTCGGCGATAAGTTTCGGTGAAATTTCCGCCACTCGCCGCTTTTAATTTTGGATTTTAGATTGCCGATTTTGGATTGAACTCGTTAAATAACAGACAAAATCTAAAATCTAAAATCTAAAATTGAACTGGTCGGTCGGGTGGGATTCGAACCCACGATACCTCGCTTAAAAGGCGAGTGCCTTAAACCTGACTTGGCTACCGACCGATATTGATTTTGGATTTTAGATTTTAGATTTTGGATTCAAAACAAATCTAAAATCTAAAATCTAAAATTGAAATGGCTGACAGGGCGGGACTTGAACCCGCAACTTCCGCTTTAACAGAGCGGCACTCTAACCAATTGAGTTACCTGCCAATAAAACTTTTCTAACCCAAATCTGAAATCCTCACAAAGGAAGGCAAACGCGGCGAAAAATTCGCTTTTAGCGGACAAAAGACAAATCAAGTTCATTGCGAACAAAAGGAATGGAATTTTTGCATTCTTTTGTCCTCGCAAAATTTTTCGACCGCGTTTGTTTTGGTAGGATTTTTGTTGTTTTAGAAAATTAAAAAAATTCGGGGCAACAGGATTCGAACCTGTAATCTTGCGGTAATCTGCCGCTAATATCGGGTATAAGCCGACTGTTTTGCCGTTAAACTATGCCCCGCGAATTTGGTCGGAACAAAAGGATTCGAACCTTTAGTCTTTCGGTTATCAGCCGAATGCTTTTGCCGTTTAAGCTATGTTCCGTTAATGAAGTCTGAATTTCTGATTTTTAACAAACCAATCCAAAATCAAAAATCTAAAATCCAAAATTAAAATGGTTGCGGGAGCAGGAATTGAACCTGCCGATTTGCGGATTATGAGACCGCCGAGCCAAACTTTGCTCCATTCCCGCGTTAAAAAAATGTTGGAGGCGAAGGTGAGATTTGAACTCACACCGTTCTGTTTACAAGACAGACGCTCTTGTTTCCAATTAAGCTACTTCGCCTGATTTTCAGTTCGCAGAGTTGTGAGTTTACAGAGTTGACCGAGTTTATAAACTCGGCAAACTCGGTCAACTCTGTAAACTCAGCAAACTGTATTTAATGGTTGCGGCGAAAGGACTTGAACCTTTAATCTTCGGTTTATGAGACCGACGCTTTAATCCTGCTTAAGCTACACCGCAATATGGATTTTAGATTTTAGATTTCGGATTTTAGATTGAAGAGAAAACAAATCCAAAATCCAAACTCTAAAATCTAAAATTGGAATAGCCGATGCCGGACTCGAACCGGCGACTTGTGGTTTAGAAGACCACCGCTCTAAATTTCCGCTGAGCTAATCGGCTGTAAAGTTGTCGGTTGAATTTGGTTGAAATCGTCAACCGTATTCGGTTTTCCAGTAGTTTAGTTTCATAATAATTTTTTTGGCGGACGCTGTTGGTATCGCACCAACCTTTTCGGCTCTTCAGACCGATGCTAATCTGTCTCAGCTAAACGTCCGTTTTATTTGAAGTTGGCGGGAATGACGGGACTCGAACCCGCGTTTTCCTGATAGACAGTCAGGCGCATTTGCCGCTATGCTACATCCCCGAATGGATTTTAGATTTTGGATTTTTTTTATCCTTTCAATCCAAAATCGGCAATCTAAAATCCAAAATCGAACTGGGTGGATTGACGAGATTTGAACTCGCATGAGCCGCAGTCACAGTGCGGTGCTTTACCGTTTAAGCTACAATCCACAGAAATCGAGACGACAAGATTTTGCCGAGATATTTTTTCATTTACAGTGATGTAATCCCGACGGCATTCGTCTCAGAAAATCCGGGCGACAAGAAGGGAAGCGACATTTTTTTACTGAGCTAAATTTGCCGAAAAGCAAATTGCCGGAATTGAACCGACGACCTTTTGAGTTTTACGTCAAACGCTCTTTCCGATGTAGTCATCTTCAGCATTCGCCCTTAAAATTTGGCGGAGAGGACAGGACTCGAACCTGCACGAGAAAATCTCATCGGGATAGCAATCCGTTGCGGCTACCATTTCGCCACCTCTCCGCAAGTTGAAAAATGTTGGAGCGAGCAGACGGATTCGAACCGACGCATAACAGTTTTGCAGACTGTAGCCTTAAACCAACTTGGCGATGCTCGCTTGATTTAAATGGACAATGGATAATTGAAAATGGAAAATTTGTTTCCGTTTTTTATGATATTGGTAAGGACGGCGGGACTTGAACCCGCTAGGATTGGATTGAAAATCCAATTGCGCGAACCACTTTGCATTCGTCCTCTAATGTAAAAAAAGTGCGCGTGGAAAGATTCGAACTTTCAACATTTTGATTTTAAGTCAAACACCTCTGCCAAATTGGGCTACACGCGCAGAGAAATTTTGGGTTTTAGATTACCGATTTAGGATTGAAATTTTTTTTTGATGAAATTGGTACTCGCGACAAGATTCGAACTTGCGCTGAAAAGTTTTTGAAACTTTCGCCTCTACCTAATTGGGCTACGCGAGCAGAAAGATTTTTAAAAATAATCCAAAATCCAAAACCTAAAATCCAAAATCGAACTTGGTGGATCGGGAGGGATTCAAACCCTCACAAGAAGTTTGCAGGACTTCTATGCTGCCAAAGTTACATCACCGACCCGAAAATTTGGTACCGACGGCGAGACTCGAACTCGCAATAACTCGTTTCTAAAACGAGTGCCTTTGCCAATTAGGCTACGTCGGCATATTGAAAAAAATTGATCCGGGCGGCAAGATTCGAACTTGCGAACACTTCTTTCCAAAAGAAGCCCGTATAGCCATCTGCGGAACGCCCGGAAAATTAAATACTTGGCTTCGGGTAGAGGATTCAAACCTATATTTCATGAGTCAAAGTCATGTGTCCTTTCAGTTAGACGAACCCGAAATATTGTGGGATTTAAATAATCCAAAATCCAAAATCAGAAATCCAAAATTGAAATGGCTTCGGCAGGATTTGAACCCGCAACTTCAAGATTCGAATTCTTGCGCTCTGATTCCGTTGAGCTACGAAGCCGTAAAAAAAAATGGTGGGAACGAGAGGATTCGAACCTCCAACCTGCTCCTTCGCAGAGAGCCGCGCTGATTCCAGTTGCGCCACGTCCCCGAAATTAGTTCAAAGTTTCAGGTTCAAGGTTCAAAGTTAATAAAATTTTGAACCTGAAACTTTGAACATTGAACTCGAGTTTGGCGGAAGGCACAGGACTCGAACCTGTATGCGCTTAACGCGCGGCAGTTTTCAGGACTGCTGCCACACCGATTTGGCTTGCCTTCCGAATAAAAATTGTGAGGAAAGTGAGATAGAAGAAACTACATTTTTCTTCGTTTCCTTTGGATGAAATTGGCAGGCACGTTCAGATTTGAACTGAAAACTCCGGTTTTGGAGACCGGCATTTTGCCGATTGAAACTACGCGCCCGTAAAAATTTGGAGTGAGCGACGGGAATTGAACCCGCAACATCCGGTTTGGAAGACCGGCACTCAGCCGTTTGAGTTTCGCTCACAAAAATTGGTGCATCGGGAAGGATTCGAACCTTCAGAGCGGCGGACCGCGACAGTTTTACAGACTGCCAACCTTTACCAACAGGCGACCGATGCGTGAAAAATAAAAAAATCTGTGTAAGAATAAAAAAGGCAGAGAGATGTATAGACAGACTTCGGACGCAATTATGCCCGAATGAAGTCGCATAAGAATTTTTACTTGTCGGAACTCGCCAAAGTTTTATACGCAAGTAGAAAATCTTTTCAAAACGCTCTCTGCCTTTTTTCATTTTGTTCGGATAGTTTTGACCAAACGCCGCATCTTCGCGCACGCCGATCAAAACTTCCGAACTTTTTTTCGGTTATTCAATTGTCAAATAGCACTAAAAACGAAAAAGAGCGGCGACTTTTTCCAAGACTCTTTCGAGAACTTTTCGCGTCACCGCTCCTAAAACAAATTCGGATTTTTCTTATAAAATCCTGTTAAATTTTTATGTTTCGGGAGCGGAAACTGCCGCTCCCGCTTTTCTAAATCCTTTTCTCTCCGCGACTTAACACGTCGAGTTTCGGTTGATAATCCGTATTGTCAAAATTGGCACACAAGGATATTCTCAGGCTTCTGCCGAACCGCGTCTGCGGCATTGCGGGCGAGCCGAACATCTTCTGAATTGTATGTGACCAAGTTTGAATCACTGACTTATCTCCTAAAAAAAAAATTACTCAAATGTGTTCATACTGCGAACAGTTATGAGTTTAACAATAAAACGAACGGACTTGTCAAGACTTTTTTGCAAGGGGTTGAAAAAAAAAGTAAAAAAAACTAAAAATAACGGAAGCCTTCTGCCCACCAAATTTGACTTCCTGTTTATGAAATAAGTTCAATCTTTACGGGCGTTTTACTTATGTCTCAGAGAGGCGAAATTTTAGTGTATTTTGAGCCGAAAAATAATTGTAAAATTTTTTTCAAATCAGTTTGATTTGAAGTGATTTGAAAAGAAAAGAAACTCAAAATCTTCGCCGAAGTTGAGAGCAAAAACTAAAATATCCAAATTTTTGGATAAAATTATCGAGATATTTTTGGAAAGAATATTCTTTTATTTTGGTTCTGAGATAACTTTTTTATTAAAAAGTTTAAAAATGAGTGAAACCCTTCGGTTCTAAAAATTCGCTGTTTATTCCGGTGATAAGTTCAATCTTCCCGACATTTTCTGTGACTTCTCCGATTTGGTGTAAATGTCTGAAAATTTTATTTGAGATTTTTTTCGGATCTGCTGTAAAAAGTAATTCAAAATCTTCCCCGCCATTTAAAGCATAAATCAATTTTTCAGCGGAAGTTTTAGCAACGGAACGAAGATTTTTGTGCAATGGAATTTGGTCAGCAAAAATTTTTGCGCCGACTTTGCTTTCTTTGCAGATATGAAATAAATCGCTCGAAAGCCCATCACTCAGATCAATCATCGAATTGGCGATTTTATGTAAATTTTGAAAATCTTGAAACCAAATTTTTGAGAGCGGTTGGAGTTGTTTTTGTAAAAGATCTTTTTGCCAAATTTTTGCCGATTCATCATAACGAATTCCGTTTTCGAGCAACTTTAAACCCGCGCTTGCGCCGCCTAAATTACCCGTAACATAAATCAAATCGCCGGCTTTTGCTCCCGAACGCAAAACGGCTTTGCCTTTTTTAACTTCGCCTGCGGCAATCGAATCAATCACGATTTTATCCGGTGTTTTTGAAACGTCGCCGCCGATGAGTTCAATATTGAATTTTTTGGCAAAAGTCATATAACCCTGGTAAAATTTCTCGACAAAATCGGTTTTCCAGATGTTTTCGGGAATGCCGATCGAAAGCATCGCCCAGACGGGTTTTGCGCCCATCGCCGCAACGTCCGAAAGCGAAACTGCCAGAGCTTTATGTCCTAAAAAGTCGGGGCGTGTCCAATCGAGGCGAAAATCTATGTCTTCGACGAGCAGATCGGTCGTGATAACCAGATCGGTTTTCGCGTCCTTCGGCATAACGGCGCAATCGTCGCCGGTTTTTGTTAAATTATATTTTTTGCGGATGTTTGCTAAGAATTCAAATTCGGACTTCATAAAATTTTCATTGACACAAATTCATTAAATACTTACAATAACGACGGCGGAATTTATACAAAACTTTAACATAAAAAGAGGTTCAAATGGGACAACCTGCAGTTGCAATACCGGAAAAAATATTCTTTAAGATCGGCGAAGTCTGCGATTTGGTCGAGGTTCAGGCGCACGTTCTGCGTTACTGGGAAACGGAATTTCCGATGCTTTCACCGCAAAAAAATCGTTCGGGGCAGAGAAGTTACCGCCGCCGCGATGTCGAAATCGCTCTCCGCATCAAAGAACTTCTGTATGAAGATCTTTACACGATTGCCGGCGCGAAAAAAAAATTGCAGACCGAAATGCGCGATTCGAGCCGCTTGAAAATCGTCCATTCGGAAACTACGAAAAAAGAAAATTTTATTAAAGAAATTAAAGTTCCCGAACCGGTCGAACGGGCTGAAATCGAAGAGGTTAAAGAAATTCCGGAGATTGAAGAAATCGAAGATTTCAAGGAAAACGGTGAAGTTTTAGAAATTGACGATGAACAAAAAGAAGCTCTCGTATCAATTGCGGCACAACTGCTGGAATTGCGCGAAATGCTGAGAAAGAAACCGGCTTAAGCAAAAATTAAACGCCGCACGAAAAAATTTGAATTTGACAAAACATCAAAACATTTCTAATCTGTTAAGTTCAAGATGACGGGGCGTGGCGCAGACCGGTAGCGCGCTTCCTTGGGGTGGAAGAGGTCGCAAGTTCAAATCTTGCCGTCCCGACCAAAATAAAAAAGGCTTTGGAATCATTTTCCAAAGCCTTTTTTGATTATGACCCGTAAATTTTATTTCGGCGAAACGGTCATAAAAATCGTCTGACCGCGCCGCGAAATAAGAAGTAAAATAGGTCGGTCGGCGCTTTTTTCGATTGCCGCTTGAACATCATCGAGCGAATTGACCGCTTGCCGGTTGATTTGCAAAATCACATCGCCGCGCTCTATTCCTTTTTCCGCCGCTGCGCCGCTCGGATCAACATTCATCACGACCAAACCGTTATTTGATTCCAGTTTAAGCTGCTGCGCGATTTCCGACGTGATTGGCTGGAGAGTTAAACCGAGTTTGCCGCTTTGCTCAGAATTTTCCGGTGCTTTTTTCTCTTCTTCGCCGCCTTCGGTTTTTGCGCCTTCGACGTTAAATTCATCGAGCATAGCGGTTAATTCCTGTTCCGCGCCGTCGCGTCGGATTTTGATCTTGATCTCGCTTCCGGGCAGAGTTCCGGCGACTTTGTTGCGCAATGTGTTGCTGTCTTCGACCGCTTCATTGTTGATTGCCAAAATTATGTCGCCCGTTTTGACTCCGGCTTTTTCCGCCGCGCTGCCCGAACGCACATTGCTGACCAAAACTCCTTTGGTTTCTTTCAAATCGAGGTTTTTGGCGATGTCTTCGGTCAGATTTTGAATATTAACGCCGAGCATTCCGCGCCGGACTTTGCCGTCTCGTAAAAGCTGTTCCATCACGGATTTTGCCATATTTGACGGAATCGAAAAACCGATGCCGATATTTCCGCCCGAATTTCCGCCGGAGGATAGAATCTGCGAATTAATTCCGATCAGTTCGCCGCTTAAATTCACTAATGCACCGCCCGAATTTCCACGATTGATCGGCGCATCGGTTTGCAGAAAATCTTCAAAAGTTCCGTCGCTGATTCCCGTTTGACGACCTTTTGCCGAGATAATTCCGGCAGTCACCGTTTGACCGATTCCCAGAGGATTTCCGATTGCCAGAACAATATCGCCGATGCGTACGTTGTCGGAATTTCCGAGATTCAAAAACGGCAGATTTTGTTGTTCGATTTTCAAAACCGCCAGATCGCTCGGCGGATCCGTGCCGACGATTTTTGCTTCAAAAGTCCGCTTATCGTTCATTTGAATCGTGATTTTTTCCGCACCGTCAACCACGTGATTATTGGTTAAAATCGTGCCGTCCGCGCTGATAATCACGCCCGAACCGACACCGCGTTCGAGCGGTCTTTGCTGTTCCTGCGGCATTTGCGGCATATTCGGCATATTGAAAAAATCGCCGAAAGGGAATTGCTGCGGCTGATTCGAAGCCTTGCGCTCCGAATTTATCATAACGACCGCCGGCGAAGATTTTTCAACGACATCGGCATACGAAGTCCGCATTCCGTCAACCACGACCGGCGCGGGCGGTGCCTGAGGCTGAGGCTGCGTTTCAGTAATTTCCTGACCGCCAAAAAAGCCCGAATTGCAGCCGGACAAAACGAGCATAGTTAAAATCAGTAAAACTCCTGTAAATTTTACATATCCTGATTGTTGAATTTTTTTCATAAACATCTTTAATTCTCCAAAAATAGCATTGATCAATATTTAAATTTTACCTTATACAGCAAAAGTTACAAATGAAGTAAAGGAAATTCAAGGTTTTAACCGTGAAATTTTTACGAATTGCAGATTAAATTTGTTCAATTAATTACCCACGACCTTCGGCGTTTCGCTGTTAAAGATATAAGCCAGAGATTTATAAACGAGTTTGGCACAGAGAAATGCAGGTGCATCCTGATTTTCAAAGTAGGAATATTCGACCAGATCCATCCCGACGACGCGGCGTTTTTTGGCGAGCTTGCGGATAAGTTTGAGCGTCTCATACCAGCCCAGACCGCCGGGTTCGGGCGTTCCGGTCGTCGGCATAATGCTCGGATCGAGACCGTCAATATCAATCGTCAGATAGACATTATCGGTCAGGGAATCAACCGCTTCATCAATCCAATTCGTTTTTCCGACAATATCCCGCGCCCAAAAAATTTTGGTCGGCAAACCCGCGTCAATCGCGCGTGCTTCATCAGCGGAAATCGAACGGATTCCGACCTGCACGGAAGGAAGTTTCAAATCCTTGACGACGCGAGCCATAATCGAAGCGTGCGAATGCGGCGTTCCGTCGTATTCGTCGCGCAGATCGGCGTGGGCATCAATCTGCAAAATCGAAAGATTATGATATTTTTCGGCGTGAGCGCGGATTACGGGTGCGCTGACCGAATGTTCGCCGCCGAGCATACACAGAAATTTATCGGATTTGAGCAGTTCTTTTGAATGTTCGTAGAGATCATTCATCATCGCTTCGGGAGTCTCGCGCGGCGCAAATTCACCGAGCGTGTGGATGCCGATTTTATAAACTTCCGCGTCGGTTTCTTCCTCGTAAAGTTCCATATTGCGTGAAGCGTCAACAATCGCCATCGCACCCGCACCCGTTCCCGTGCCGAAAGAAACCGTTCCTTCATAAGAAACGGGCAAAACAAGAACTCGCGAAGAATCAAAAGCGGAATATTCCGTCTCCTCTATTCCGCCGAAATTCATTGGTAATTGTGATGATTCACTCATAACTTCTAAGTTTGTCGAGTCTGTCGAGTCTGTCGAGTCTTAATGACTTTTGACTCGCTAGACTCGCTAGACTCGCTAGACTCGCTAGACTCAACAGACTTTTAAGGAATTTCAATTCCCAAATCTTTGCCTGAAAAGCTGAAATTCGGACGTTTACGCGTTTTCATAAATTTGGCGGCGGTTTGCGAAAGCGCGGTAACGAGCATCGGCAGCGCGATTGAAGGGTCGCTCGGAACATATGCGGTCGTCGCGTTTTTCAAAAGTTTGCCGAACATACCTCGATGGCTTCCGCCGAATGAAGGGGTTCTGGTATCGAGCGGAACGGAATCGGTCGTAATCGAAACGGCGTATTTATGCCCGCGCGGATTTGTTCGCGTAATATACGAAGAAATTTCCGCCATATTGACCATATTTTGACTGCACACGCTGCCCAGCGTAATAATTCCGGAATTGCGCGTTTTTTCGGCAACCTGCATCATTTCCATCGTATCCTGTGTAATGTCGAAATTAAATTGAACCTTCTTTTCAAAACGGCTGCGGGCAATCCCGACGGAAAGTTCGGTCGCCGGCAGATCGGGACAATATACCGGAACGCGTGATTTAAAGGCGGCGGTTAAAATGCCGTCTTCATGGGCGATTTCCGCCAGTTCGCGTCCGAGAAGATGAAGAAATTCGCGGATCGAATAAGAGCGCGACAGTTCCAATTGATTAATCACGCTGCCGATCCATTCGTCGGCTTCGCGGTATTCTTCCTGATTTGAAAGCATATCGCCGACGCGCGTTACTTCCGCGTCTTCCAGTTCTTCATCGCTCATACTCGGATGTGCCTGATAATGATTGCGTCCGAGTATTTCGTGAATATCGTGAAAAATTACCGAACCCGATAAAACCAAAACATCAACGAAGCGGTTTTTGACGACATAAGCCAGAAGCCGGCGCATTCCCGAAGGAATTAAATTTCCCGAACCGCATAGATAAATGGTCGTCGTATCGTCGAGCATATCGAGCCAGATGCGGTGTGCTTCCGCCAATTGTTTTGCGCCGAATCCGGCACCTTCCATTTTTTCGAGAAGTCCGGCGACCGAGCGGTCGCGGTCAACCGGAATCGGTCGGGTCGGAACGGTTAAAAATTTTGAAGCCTTTGATTTTCGTTGTGTTGCCATAAATGTCTCCGTATCAATGTTTATAAATAAATATCTTATATTAGATAAGCTAAATTCTTTTTAATTATTTTTTGTTTGATTGATTGTTTGTTTTGAAATTATATTCATTCAGCGAAAGGTAAGTATAACTATCAACTTGTTTTTCGTAGTATTCAATCAACTGATTTCCTTCTTTGGCGGTAATCTCGCCGTCTTTAATTCTTTTCATCACGATGCGCCGGAATTGGTCGTGAAGCTGCGCTGCGTCAAAGCGCACAGACTCTACAGCATCGCCGAGTGTTGCACCCATAATTACTTTTTTGATAATAAAACCGTCTTCGCTAATGTGTATATGAGCTTCGTGCGGCACACCGAATAAATTGTGATTGTTCCCCATAACTTCCTGATATGCACCGACCAACATTATCGCCAGATAATAAGGTTCATCGTCTTGCAATTTATGAAGTTCCAAAACGGGTTTTTCGTCGTGCAGATCCACGAACTTATCAACAATGCCGTCGGAATCACAAGTTATATCACAAAGAGTAGCATATTCGGTTAATTTTTTGTTAAGCCGATGAATCGGGACAATCGGGAAAAGTTGCTCTAAAGCCCAATTATCCGGCATCGAGCGGAAAACCGAGAAGTTTGCCAGATATTTCGCGCATAAGAGGCGGCGCAGATCGTTAAATTCTTCGGCGACGTATTTCTTTTGTTGGGCGAATTTATCGGCTTGTTCGCAGACATCCCAGAATAGAACTTCGCCTTTACCACGATCTTCCAAAGAAATCAAACCGAGAATAAACATCGTAAAGAGTTCTTCGCGGTGTTCGAGTGCATCGTGATAGTATTCGCGGTAATTTTTTCCGTTAATGCTCTCGCGCAAGTCGTAAAGCTCCTTAACGACTTGCGGATCATCTTCATCAATGACCATCGGCGAGAGGTCTTCGACGACGGTTTCGATTTCATCTTGAATATTCGTGACCAAAATCGCGTGATAGGCGGTCAGATAACGCCCCGATTCTTGAATAATTGTCGGGTGCGGAACATTTTCGTCGTCGCAAACCGTTTTTATTACATAAATTACATCGTTGGCAAATTCCTGCGCGTTATAATTTGCCGAAGATTCGTAAGACGTGCGCGAGCCGTCATAATCAACCGCCATTCCGCCGCCGACATCCAGAAATTCAATCGGAATATTTAATTGTTTGATTTTCGCATAAGTTCGTGCGGCTTCCTTCATCGCATTCTTAATGCGTTTAATATCAGTCAGTTGCGAGCCGATGTGAAGATGCAGAAGTTTGAGCATATCGGTTCGTCCGGCTTCATTTAAACGGCGGATGACCTCTAAAATCTCGGTTGTCGTCAAACCGAATTTTGCCGCTTCGCCCCCCGATTTTTCCCATTTTCCGGAACCCTTTGAATAGAGCTTGACGCGCACGCCGAGCATCGGCAGTTTGACATCCGGATTTTCCGCCGTCAGTTCATCGGCAATGCTCAAGGTGTGTTCGAGTTCGCTCAGTTTTTCAATAACGATGACGACATTTTTTCCGGCTTGTGCGCCGATAAAGGCGAGCCGCACGAAATTTTTGTCTTTGAAACCGTTTAAGATCAGCAGACTTTCATCGGTTTGATCCATTGCCAGAGCCGCGTAAAGTTCGGCTTTCGAACCGGCTTCCAAACCGTAATCATAACGCGATGCTTCGCGCAGATATTCTTCGACGACAGCGCGGTTTGAATTGACCTTCATCGGATAGACACATAAATGCTTGCCTTCGTAGCCGAATTCTTTTATCGAGTTTTTGAAGGCTTTTTGAAGTTTGCGAACCTGCCCGAAAAGCAATTGCGGGAAACGCAGCAAAATCGGCGTACTGATGCCGCGCTTTTGCAAATCGTCGATGATTTCCTTTAAATCTGCCGAAAGATTTTCATTTTCAGAGGCGCGGACAATTAAATTTCCTTTTTTATTAACTCCGAAATAATTTGCGCCCCAATTATCAATGCCGTAAGTTTCAATGTTCTTTTCGATGACCGCGCTCAATTTCCATTTCTCCAGTAAAAATCGAAATTTCATAAACGAAATTTCATAAAATTTATTCAAACTTAATAACTCATAAGAAATCTATCAAAAAATAAAACTTTCAACAACAACTATTTTTTTCGTTTTTATAAAAAAAAGTAACTGATTAGGTCGAATTTGTAGAAAAGAGTGAAAAAGTGAAAGTGTGAAAAAGTGAAAAAGTTTATTTTGCACCGATTTACAAATCTTTTCCGGTAAATTATATTTATTATTCCAAGCAAATATATGCCGGAACTATCAAAAACTTTTTCACTTTTTCACTTTTTCACTTTTTCACTTTTTGACCAATAATCAAAGACCTCGTCATTTACAAAAAAAATTGTCTGCGGAAAATCCCGAAGCACTTCAAACAACAAAGTTTTTTTTATTTTTCTTTTTAATTTCCCCTGCCAACAAATTTGGCACACTCGTTGCAATAACATTCATCCGGCAGAGTTTTGGGATATGAAAAACGCTAGCGAATATAAACAAATATATAAGTTATCACGTTATTAAAGCCGATTTTCGACTAAAAAATGTCGGAACTTGTCAAAAAAATATACCAAAAATTGTCACTTGCTCTCATATAATTTTAATTTTTGATAGGTCGATGTAAAAGAGTATGAATAATAAACAAAGCGGATTTTCTTTGATCGAATTACTGTTAATAATGGTTATTCTAGGAATTATAACAACGATTGCCATACCGTATTTGCTCAAAGCGGTACACGCCTCCGAAGAAACAAATGCGTTTGCGACGATGCGAACAATGTCTTCATCGCAAGTAAATTTCTTATCGGCAAATAGCAGATTTGCAAGACTTAGTGAATTAAACACGGCGCAGGCAAATACTTTTGGAAATATAAGCGGAACGGATTTAATTCGCGGAAAATTTACGTTTCAGATGAATCCGGTAACACCGACCGATGCCGAATTGAGAGAAGGATATACCATAATCGCCTCCAAACCCGCCAATGGAAACGAAACCGCATATATTGTTTCGGTTGATCAAACAGGCGAAATTACTCAAATTTTCCCGTAAAAATAACTTAACAAACCTTCCATTTGAATTTGGTGAAAAGCAATGAATGTATTTGAAGACCTGCTCGATGAATTAAAGGAAGAGCATTTACTCGAACAAACAGTAGAACCAATTGATGCCCCAGAACTGCTCGAAATATCGGTTTCTGAAGACGGCAAGCCGTTAAAAGCCCAAGTCATTAAAAACGATAATTCTTTAACGGATGAAGAGATTCAGGAAGCGGAGAGATTTCTCCGGCAATTGGAAGCCGAAAATCGAAATGAAACATCGGAAGAAAATCTATTAGAGATTGATTCGCCGACGCAAATTCCTCTGGATTCGATAAATCCGCCGCCTGTTTTTAATGAACCGCAAAATCTGAATCCGAAACAAAATCTTACCGAATTTGAATTTTTCCGCAAGCGTGCCATGGAAGAAGTCTCGGCTTTGCAAATGGTTGACAATATTTTTTCGAGCGTCGAACGCGAGCAGATGAGAATCATTCCGAAACCTTTTGACGATTTACCGGTCAAAAAGGTTTTGCATTCGTTTTTGCAGGTGCCGAACAATGTCAATTTAAACGAACACGCCGAAGCGGAATTCGAACTGCGGCAGGGAACGGAAAGCTGGTATTCCGCGCTTGCCGAACGCGACGAGCAAATATCGGTCGAAAATCTACGGTATTGCTGTGAAACGACGCGCCCGCCGCTGAGTTCGCCGGCGCTTCTCGCCTTGGCAAAATTTTACCGCAATGCGCCTTTTTCCGAATCCGGCAGAAATAAATTCGATTTACTTATCACCCGGCTTTTTTCAAGAGACATCGAACACAGCAAGCGAGAACTCGTTTTTTCGCACGAAGAACTTACCGGACATCTCAGCGAACTTTACGCCGAATGGGAAAGCCTCGCCTTTTATCCGACTGACGAAAAAGATGAAGAAATCGTCGTTGCCGTCTTAAAATTCGAAGATTTTATTTCGGAAGCAAATCGCGCCGATAGTTTTGACGATTTAATCAAATCGGAATTTTTTAACCGCGTGAGGGCATTTAAGCGAACCACGGGAGAAAATTTTTACGCGCCGCAGGTCGCGGCAATGTCCATTATTTGCAATGTTAAAATCGGAAACAGCTACGTTGATCTGCTGGAAATCGAAAAAGAAAAAACATTTGAAGAAGCGATTGAAGAGAAATACGGATTTATTTTTGACCAATCAATTTCCGAAGCCACCAACAAATCGCTGCAACTTACCGAACTCTTAAAACAGCAAAAAGAAAAGACAAAAATATTTGACCTCGAAAACATCAAACGCCGGCAAAACGGGAAACAAAAAACTCAAAACGGAAAAAGCAAACAAAAAAATGCAAAGACCACGGCTGTTCAATGGCTTCAAGGTACCAATAAAGGAATTCTCGCGGCAACTGTTTTGACACTTATCTTATCCTTCGCGCTTTATTTCTGGGTTGAAGTATTAGCCACGCCGCCTAAAGTTTCCGCAGACGTTCAGCAGATTAATCTGGAAAATACTGAATTCAAGGAGTTTATCGAATCGGCGCGGATCAGTAACGAAACCCTTTTTGCCATCGGCGCTCCAGTTTGGGAAACTCTGCCGATTGAAAAAAAGGAAGAAATCTTAGGCAAACTTCTGGTTGACGGAAAAACCAAAAATTACAAAAAAGTTCATCTGGTAAATAAAAAAGGTCTGACCATCGGTTCGGCAACTCAAAATAAGATCGAACTCAAATAAAAAAATTATTAAAAGCAATTTTCGGATTACTTTTTTTCAAAAAGATTATAAAGTTTTAAAACAGCGGAATCTCTGCAATTTGCATAAGTTCGGCTATAAGTAATTTTTATAATCATTAGAAAAAGTTATCCGAAAATTGCATTGGTTTTTTAAAAAATTGATTTTAAAGTTACGCACGACTGGTGTAGAATCACTTTTTGAATTTCGCTTGGTGAAACCAGGGCGCAAACTTCAAAAAACTTCTCAAAGCCATTTAAGAATAAGGATATTAGACAAGGAGATTTTTAATGAACGCAAAACATGTATTGAATTATGCCGCCGATCAGGAAGCAAGATTCGTTTCCGTCCGGTTTACGGATTTGTTGGGGTCGTGGCATCACCTGACTTTTCCGATTGAACAATTAACCGAAGATTCGTTTGAAGAGGGTTTCGGATTTGACGCTTCGAGTTTGCGCGGCTGGGCGGCGATCAATGAATCGGATATGCTGCTCGTGCCTGATCCGGCGCGGTGCTGGGTTGATCCGTTTACCGAAGACACGACGATTTGTTTGATCGCCAATGTCGTCGAACCGATGACCAAAGAAGGCTATTGGTTAGATCCGCGTTCGGTTGCGGTGCGTGCCGAAAGCTATCTGAAATTTACCGGAATCGCCGATACGATCTTTGTCGGACCGGAAGCCGAATTTTTCGTTTTTGACGGTGTTTCATTTCATAATGAACAGCAATCTGCCGGTTATACGATTGAATCGGAAGAAGGACATTGGAATTCGGGCAGAAAAGGCGAGGCTGGTTTGCCGAATATGGGTTATCACATTCGCCCGAAGGAAGGTTATGTTCCGGTTTCGCCGATGGATTCACTGATTGATCTGCGAAACGCGATTTCTTCGATCCTCGGCGAAGTCGGCATTCACGTCGAATGTCATCACCACGAAGTGGCGACCGCCGGACAATGCGAGATTGATTTCAAATTCTCAAATCTTTTGAATACGGCGGACAATTTGATGCTGTTCAAATACATCGTCAAAAACACGACGCACGCTCATGGAAAAACCGCGACCTTTATGCCGAAACCGCTTTATGGCGATAACGGTTCGGGAATGCACTGTCATCAATCGCTCTGGAAAGACGGAAATCCGCTTTTTTCAGGCGATGAATACGCCGGATTGTCCGAAATGGCAAAATTCTATATTGGCGGACTGCTCAAACACGCGCCGGCTTTGATTGCTTTTGCCGCACCGACGACGAACAGTTATAAACGGCTCGTGCCGGGTTTTGAAGCACCCGTAAATCTTGCCTATTCAGCGCGAAACCGTTCGGCTGCCGTGAGAATTCCGATGTTTTCGCAATCGCCGAAAGCCAAGCGGCTGGAGTTTCGTCCGCCCGATCCGAGTTGTAATCCGTATCTGACGTTTGCCGCACTTTTAATGGCTGGGCTTGACGGCGTTCAAAACCGCATTGATCCGGGCGAACCGCTCGATAAAGACATTTATGATTTGTCGCCCGAAGAATTAAAGGATGTGCCGAGTCTGCCGGGAAGCCTCGAAGAAGCTTTGCTTGCGCTCGAAAACGATCACGAATTCCTGCTCAAAGGTGATGTTTTTTCGGCTGAAATGATCAAACGCTGGATTAAATACAAACGCGACAACGAAGTAAATAAACTCCGTCTGCGCCCGCATCCGATGGAATTTACGATGTATTACGATGTTTAATTAAGCACAGTACCGCCGGTGTCTCACCGGCTGTCGTGAGTGCGTCTCGCACTCACATACGGCGAGCGGGACGCTCACCGGACAGCCGCCGGGACGGTCGGCGGTACTTTAGTAAAAAGCAGCGGGCGATTTTATATTTGCCCGCTGCTTTATTTTTGATTTAAGCTTTATTTTATGAAAATCGAAAACATAACGCTCGAAGGCGATTTTGTGAGGCTCGCACCGCTGGAAAAAAAGCATACCGAAATTCTTTTCGAAATCGGTCAAGACAAGGATATCTGGCGCTGGACGACGACGAATATCGAGAAATTTGAAGATATGCAAAAGTATGTCGAAACCGCGCTCGAAGGACGTGAAAAAAGGGAAACTCTCCCGTTTATCACAATTGATAAAGCATCGAATGAAATCGTCGGTTCGACCAGATTCGGACATATTTCTGTTCAAGATCGCCACGCGGAGATCGGCTGGACCTGGATAAATCCAAAATGGCAAAGAACTTACATCAACACCGAAGCCAAACTTTTGATGCTCGAGCACGCTTTTGAAACCTGGAAATGTCTTCGTATCGAAATCGTTACTGATGTTTTTAACGAAAAATCGAGAAAGGCGATTCTGCGGCTCGGCGCAAAACAGGAAGGCGTTTTGCGAAAACACCTGATTGTTGATTCGGGAAGAATCCGTGATAGTGTTATTTTTAGTATAATTGATTCCGAATGGCAGGAAGTCAAAGAAAATTTAGAGAAAAAACTCGGGAGTTATCAATGAAAAAAACGGTAATTATTTTAAGTCTTTTTATGTTTTTGAGCGCGTGTTCTTCAGCAACGGAAAAGACGGCAAATAGTAATGCTGCGGTAGTGAATATAAATGCGGCAAATGCCGAAGTCGTTGTTGTGACAAACGCCAACTCACAAATGATTCCGATGAACGGCGTTGACGCGAATGCGTTTAATGGAAATTCGGCAAATGTAAAAGTCGTCAATCCCGATACTTCAAAACTGCCGCCGACACTCGGACCGCGCCCCGCGCCCGATGAATCCGAATTTCAAACAAAGGGCAGAAACGACGGAAGTTTTGCCGAAACCCGGACATTTAAGAATCATCCGCAATTATCAAAGATTGAAAGAGTAACAAACGGAAAGGACGTTTCGCTCAAAGTTTATTTGAAAAACGGTAAGGGAATTGAAGTTACACAAGAACAAATCCCGAATTTCAGAGTTACCGCCGCGCAGGATATTTTGCTTGCCGTCGGCATCAAACCGAAAATCGAAGCTCCGCCCGCGCAAACAACAAAAGGCGAAACTAAAGCCGAAGAAAAGGATGACGGCGGAAAACAATAGATGTTTTTTCAGGTAAATGCGTTTATAATTTAACCTGAGTCTTGATTAGAAAATCAGCAATGTTTTTAACACAGATGCACACAGATTTAAGATGATAAGGACAGATAATTCATTGATTTAGAAACATTCATTGGTCTTTATCTTGCCTTTATCCGGTTTCATCCGTGTGCATCTTCTCTGTGTTAAATTTTCTCTTGTAAGACTGGAGTTAATTTACAAAAGTTCGGGAAAATTAAGGTTATGGAAAAAATCAATGTAATTTGCCCTTGTTGCGAGGCTGTTTTAACAATTGACGGACAAACCGGCGCGATTCTGGCGCACGAAGAAAAGAAAAAAGCGCACGGTTCATTTGAAGATTTGAAAGGCGAACTCGAAAAACAAAAACAATTGCGCGAACAGCTGTTCACGCAAGAAATGTCTTCGCAAAAAGACCGCGAACGTCTTTTGGAAGAAAAATTCCAGGAAGCCAAAAAACGCGCTCAGGGCGAAGGTGATCTCGATAAACCGTTTAAGAATCCGTTGGATTTCGATTGAGTTTGCAAACTTTAATAACATCGTGGAAAAAATTGCACATTATTGTCAGAAATGTCGTGCGGCGAATGAGCCGGGCGAATCGAATTGTCGGAAATGCGGGACGCGTCTGATGATTGTCGTTTTTCCGCCGTCGGTGCGCCACGAAGACAGCATTGCGCCGTCTTATTACGAAGATCATCTGCTCGAACGGGTTTCGCTGCTCGAGCTGCGGCTTTCGCAAATGATGAAGCAGATCGGAATGGCTTACGAATTTATCCAGCGCGAAGCCAAATCGTTTCAAAAAGATCACGTTTTGCTGCAGTCTTTTTTTGAAACTCTGGAAAATGTAAATCCCGATTTTTCGCATCAATTGAGCCGGCATTGCATCGAACTCTACGACGGAAAACTGGAAAAATTGACGGCTGAGGATAAATTTGAAAATGAACTGAAACTGATTTTTACCAGTTACGACAATAAAAAACCGGAACTTTTTACGCATCTCATCAAGGAAGGCATCAAACTTTTAGAAAAAAACGAGGAAAAACAAGCATTTCTGAATCTCGAACGCGCCGCACTGCTTTCGCCGAAAAATGTTCCTTTGCTCTTTTATATTGCCAAAAATCAATATAAAACCGATAAATTCGACGCGGCAAAAGAGAATCTGGAAAAGGCTTTCGAACTCGAACCGCAGAATTTAAAGGTTTTGCTTCTGCTCGGCGCGATTTATGCCGACGAAGGCGAAGCGGAAAAAGCGCGGAAACTTTTAAGTGTGCTGGCACATAACCCGAATGCAACGGTTGCGGTTAATTTTATCTGGGGATTCTTAGCCGCTTTTGAAGAAAATTGGACGGAATCACTGGCGGCTTTCAAAGAATCCCTAAACGGACAGGAAACGCCCGAATTATATTATTTAATCGGTTGTGTTTTTCTGCAATTGAGCTGCGAACAACCGGCTTTGGAATATTTTGAAAAAGCCGTTTCCGAAGATCTGCGGTTTGCCGATGCGTGGTTTATGAAAAGCCTGATCTACAAATCTCTGAAAAAGGAAAAAAAGGAAAAACAGGCGCGTCAAGCCGCTTTGGAATCAAAGGAAGCCGGAGCGCAATGTCTGGAATTTATGAAGGGAAGAGAACTTGTCGAACCGGAAACAGCCTTGCCGTTTCAACATTTAAATAAACCGAATAAAAGACTTCTGACGAATGGTTCACGGCGCTTGAATAAATTTCTGCGCGAACAAATCTTCAAAGCAATCGAATAAAAAAAATTGTGAATAAAGACAAAATAATCGTCGCGCTCGATGTCGAAACAGCGAAAGAAGCGCGGAAACATATCGAAGATTTGCGCGATTACGTCGGCGCTTTCAAGATCGGTTTGCAACTTTTTACGGCGGCGGGCGCATCTTTTGTAAGGGAAGTTGTTGAAAATAATACGAAAATCTTTCTCGACGTTAAATTTCACGACATCCCGAATACGGTTGCCAAAGCGTCGGTCGAAGTCGCCCGTCTCGGAGTTTGGATGTTTAACATACACGCGCTCGGCGGCAGCGAGATGATGCGGCGGGCGGTCGAAAATGTCCGCGAAGTTTGCGAACGGGAAAATCTGAACCAACCGAAAATTATCGGCGTAACGGTTTTGACGAGTTCCGATCAGGCAACTTTAAGCGAAACCGGAATCGAGCGGGAAATTAATTCGCAAGTTTTGAATTTGGCGCACCTTACGGCAAAATGTGGTTTGGACGGCGTGGTTGCCTCGGCACAGGAAGTTCGCGTCATTCGGGAAAATATCGAAAGCGAAGATTTTTTAATCGTAACGCCCGGAATTCGCCCGAATTTTGCAACGAATGAGGATCAAAAGCGTGTAACGACTCCGAAAGATGCGATAAGCGCCGGCGCAAATTATCTGGTCATCGGTCGTCCGATTTTGCAGGCGGAAAATAAAATAACAGCGGTCAAGAAAATTTTAGAGGAATTGGAAAGCGTGTAATAAGCGAAAATTTTTTAATGGATAATAAGAAACTTCAAGAAAACAACCTCAGCAAAAAGTCTGCCGTTTTTCGCGCTCGATTGCTGCTGATTTTTCTTTTTCTCACCGGTTTTTCGGCTCTGACGGTTTTACAAATCGCTTCGGCGCAAGAAACGCCGCAAAACGAAAATCTTCCCTCGACACCTTTTCGAGTCGGTGAAAAATTAACTTATAACGTAACCTTCGGGAAATTTAAAAACGCCGCATACGCCGAGATTTACACGGTTTCACGCGGGAAATTGGGTGAACGCGATGCGGTCGAACTTCGTTCGAAAATCAAGACCAACGATTTTGTCAGCGCGGCTTTTTATATGATTGATGAATCGCGCACGACTTTTGCTTCCGCTCAAACAGGTTTTCCGCTTTATATCCGCAAAACGTCGAACATCAGCGGTTTGCCGAAGGAAACGATTGAAAATTATCTCGTTTCGCCGACGGTAAATTACGATTTATTAACATTAATTTACCAAGCCCGCAATATCGGCGGAATCGGGACGTTTCCGCTTTTCGAGGACGAAAAAAATTACACGATTAGTCTGCAAAACACCGGAAATGAACGAATTATAACCGATGCGGGTGAATATGAAACAAGCCTTTCGAGCGTTTCGAGCGAATATCTGACCGAACGCGGAATAAAGGATTTAAAGATAAATTTCAGCATTGACGAGGCAAGAATTCCGGTTTTGATTCGCTTTAAAACCGATAAAGGCGAGTTCCGCGCCGACCTGGCAAGCGTTCAAATTATAAACGGCGAACCAACCTCCGTGCCGACTCAAACGCCGACTCCGATAATCACGCCCGTTTCGACTCCGCGACCGGTTGTAACGCCGACTCCATACATTGAAAATCAGCCTTTATCGCCGTATTTGGCATTTAGTTTGGGCGAAACTTTAGACTATAAAGTTACGGCAAACGGGCAATTAATCGGAATCGTCGCACTTCAAGCAAAGGAGCGCAAACAGTTTTTAGGACAGGACAGTTTGCTTTTAACCGCAACGGTTATTGGTTCGGAAGCCGGAAATAATATTTTGAATTTGAATGAAGGCATCAAAGCGCAGGTAAATCCCGAATCGCTCTCGCCGCAATTTATCGAATTTAGATTTACGGGTGTTTTGAGTCAGTTCAATATGAACGCCCAATTTAATCAAACCAACGGAACCGTAACATTCAGCGGCAGAACTTCATCCGATATTCCGGTCGGAACGCACAGCCTTTTATCTCTGGCTTACGCGGTTCGCTCGTTTAACTTAAAGCCGAGCAAGGATGCAAATAGTATTGTAAATGACACACGCGTCGCCGTTTTTCTCGATGACCGCGCCTATATTTTTACGCTCAGACCTGACAATGCCGAAGTTATCACTTTGGAAAACGAACAAGTTACGGCGCAAAGAATCTCGATTACAACCGGAAACCCGAATATTGACCGGATGAATCTGCGTTTGTGGTTAAGCACGGATGAGCGGCGCACGCCTTTGCGTTTATCGGTCGGCGCGTATCAAGCCGATCTGATCAGAACTTCCAATATTTTCACAAAGTAAGCACCAATGGAAAATGAAAAACTGATAACGGAAAATGTCAGAAAACTCCTAACCGTTCTTGACTTCAGAAGTTACGGGAGTTTTTAGAATTTTCATAATACCTTTAAACTTTTGCTTAACAGAAGATTTTCAAAAAACATTAAAAATCAAATATGTTTATTGAAATTGAAATCAGATTTCAATTAGGCTACAATTTTGTTTGTTTTCAGGATAAGGAGTTTTCATCAAATAAAGTGCAAACATTAAAAAATTTACCGGTCGGAGTGCGGGCAAAAGTCGTTGCGGTTCACGGAAATAGCGCGATTACCAAACGCCTGATGGAGATGGGCGTTGTGCCGGGCGTTGAACTGCGCGTCGTCAAATCCGCGCCGTTCGGTGATCCTTTGGAAATCCGTGTACGTGGTTATCATCTGGCGATGCGCCGCAACGAAGCGGATGCCATCGAGGTCAGCGACGAGCAATGAAGGATAAACAAAAAATTCAAACGGTCGCCGCCGCCGCCGAGCGTCTTAAACGAAACGATCCGAAAAATTCCGTATTGACCATTGCTCTGGCGGGAAACCCGAACGCCGGAAAGACGACGCTTTTTAACGCGCTGACGGGAATGCGGCAAAAGGTGGCGAATTATTCGGGCGTAACGGTCGAGCGCAAGGAAGGAGTTTGGAATCTCGGCGAAAGCGTCGCGCGGCTGATTGATCTGCCCGGACTTTATTCTCTTGACGCAACTTCGCTCGATGAACAGATTGCGCGGGATGTTTTGACGGGCAAGATTGCAAATCTGCCGAAACCCGATGTCATCGTCGCGGTTGTTGACGCGACGAGTCTCGAACGAAATCTCTATCTCGTTACGCAGCTGATCGAATACAGAATTCCGGTCGTTATTGCGCTGACGATGGTTGATAGTGCCGAAAAGCAATCGCTCGAAATTGATGTTGAAAAACTCTCGAAACTTCTGCAAATTCCGGTCGTCAGCGTTCGCGCCGGACAGAAGATCGGGATCGAAGAACTTGCCGAAAAAGTCTTGGAAACGGCGAAAAATCAAACAATCATCAAGCCGAAATGGGTTTTAAGCGGAGATTTTGAAAGCGAAAAAAACGATGATGATATTCATTTGAGTTTGTCGGACAATCCCGCTCATAACAAACAAATTTTTGCGCGTTACACTTATATTTCCGAAGTTTATCAGGAAGCGGTTAAACCCGTTGATACGCTGGAGCGCGGCGTTTCCGAGAAGATTGACGGCATTTTAACGCATAAATTCTTCGGTTTAATTATTTTAGTCGGCATTTTGCTGCTGATTTTCCAGACGATTTTCTCCTGGGCGAGCTTGCCGATGGATTTGCTCGATGCCGGATTCGGTTCGCTTGCCGAATTTGCCAAAGCGAATCTGCCGGAAGGAATTCTGGCGGATTTGATCGCCGACGGAATTATCGCCGGAGTCGGCGGAGTTTTGATTTTTCTGCCGCAAATCCTGCTGCTTTTCCTGTTTATTTCGATTTTGGAAGATACGGGTTATATGGCGCGGGCGGCGTTTTTGCTCGATCGCCTGATGCGCGGAGTCGGTTTGCACGGCAAGGCGTTTCTGCCGCTTTTGTCGAGTTTTGCCTGCGCGATTCCGGGAATTATGGCGGCGCGGACGATTGAAAATCCGAAGGATCGTCTGGCAACGATTATGATCGCGCCGTTTATGAGCTGTTCGGCGCGGCTTCCGGTTTATGTTTTGATGATCGGCGCATTTTTCAGCGGGCAGTATGTTTTCGGATTTTTATCGGTCGGCGCGGTTTTGATTTTATTGATGTATGCACTCGGAATTATTACGGCGATTGTTGTCGCGTTTATCTTAAAACGGACGATCTTAAAATCGCCGCCGCCGCCGTTTGTCATGGAATTGCCGCCGTATCGCCTGCCGAATGTGAAGACGGTTTTGATAAATATGTTTTCGCGGGCGTGGCTTTTCGTCAAACGCGCCGGAACGGTCATTCTGGCGATTTCGATCATTCTCTGGGCGTTGGCATATTTTCCGCGAAGTGCGGAAGAAGTTTCGATTGCCGATTCTCAAACGGCAACTCAGACGGAAAATCAAGCGGAAACAGAAACTCAAACCGCCGAGAGCGAACAATTGAAAAACAGTTACGCCGGCAGGCTCGGTCAACTGATCGAACCCGTCATCGAACCGCTCGGTTTTGATTGGAAAACGGGCGTTGCGCTGATCGCTTCGTTTGCGGCGCGGGAAGTTTTGGTTTCGACCTTAAGCATTATTTACAACACGGAAAAGGACGCCAACGAAGAATCGCCGTCGCTGATAAACGCGGTGCGCGACGCGAAAAAAGACGACGGAACTCCGGCTTGGACACCTCTGACCGCGCTGACGCTGATGGTTTTCTTTGTTTTGGCAATGCAATGTATGTCAACGGTCGCCATCGTCCGCCGCGAGACGAATTCGTGGTCGTGGACGCTGTTTATGGTCGGCTATATGACCGCGCTCGCTTATTTTGTTTCGTTTTTGACCTATCAGATCGGGAAATTTTTAGGTTTTTGACGGTTAAAAGTGAAAAAGTGAAAAAGTGAAAAAGTTTAAAAGTTTAATTTGCCAATCAAGTTACGACTTTACTTTCTTATCGGTATTTAATAACTGATGTTACGCAAATTCAATTGTTTAGCCTCGTTCACGAGGCTTTCCGCGCCGGCGCGACTGTTAGCCACGTCCATTTATGGCGTGGTCCGGAACTATCATAGAGCGCGTTTTAACGTGCTTGGTAAGCCGTAGAAAAAGACGTTAAAACGCCCTTTAGAAAAATTGTAACTGCCGACCACGCCATAAATAGCGTGGCTAACCGCCGCCTTTGGCGGAAAGCCCGATCAATCGGGCTGAAAATCCTGTGATGCGTAACATCAGTAATAAATTCACGAATATTTTTCTAACTTAGTAATTGATTTTACTTGACAAAGTTAACAGGTAAGTTTAGTTTAGGCGTTTTAGATTTTCTGTTTGGCAAACGGACGGATCTTTGCAGTTAAAAAGTAGAGGCGCGGTTTTCAAGAGTAATTTCCGGGAAAAGTTTGAAGGCTTGTTTGACCGGAAAATGAAAGGGATAAACCGCCGAAATCAGCAAATCACTTCAAAGATTTGCGGATTGGTTATAGCGGCTAAATCCGCTAAACTGTCAACGAACAATCGTTGGAGTGCTGCGGCTATATTTACAAGAAATTATTTTTTCAGATAAGTCAGTCGGATGCTTTCGAGCGCGACGGGCTTTTTGTTTTTTTATCTGTAAATGCGAATCAAGAGTAGAAATTTAAGCACCAAAATAAAGAACTTTTTCTTTGCGACTCTTTGCGGCTAACTTTGCGTCCTTTGCGTTTAGACTGATTTTTTTTTACCGCAAAGAGGCGCAAAGCATTACGCAAAGTTTGCAAAGATTGAACATTTTCTACACAAAAATTGCACAGCATAACTTTTTTGAAAAAAGAGGGAAATTTTGAGCGAAATAAAACCAACTGTAATGAAATTCGGCGGCACGAGCGTGCAGGATGCGGAGGCTTTTGCGCGAGTCGCTTCGATTGTGGCGGGCGAACGGGAAAATGCACCGGTGGTCGTAACTTCGGCGATGTCTAAAGTTACCGATGCGCTTTTGAATGCGTTTGAACTGGCGCGAAAAGATGAGCCGCAAGCCGCCGTCGAATCGCTGGAAACTCATTTCGAGCGGCATTTAGCGGTTGCCAAAGAGTTTTTAAGCGGTGGTGAAGCGTTAGCGAAATTCAGAGGCGAAATAGAAAAAGCGCGAAAAGAATTAACCGATATTCTCGACCGCACGGCGCGGCGCTCTCTGCCGCTTCAGCTGTTAAAGGATGTTGTCGTCGCTTACGGCGAATTGCTTTCATCGAGGCTGCTTGCCGAAGTTTTGCGCTCGCAGAATCTCAAAGGAAAATTTGTGGATTCGCGCCGCCTGATCGTCACGGACGACGAACACGGTGCGGCAAATCCGATCTGGTCGGAAACCGAAAAAATCGTCCGGCTCGAATTAAATTCGGTGTTGGAGCGCGGCGAAATTCCGGTGATCGGCGGATTTATCGCCGCCAGCCGCAGCGGTGAAACAACCACCTTGGGACGCGGCGGTTCGGATTATTCGGCGGCACTCGTCGGGGCGGCTCTGCGGGCGCGGGAAATTCAGATTTGGACGGATGTTACCGGCGTGCTGACGTGTGATCCGCGAATCTGCCCGGAAGCGCGGACGATTGATGTTTTGTCTTATGAAGAAGCGGCGGAACTCGCCTATTTCGGCGCCAAGGTTCTGCACCCGAAAACGATCAAACCGGCGGTTGATTACTCGATTCCGGTGCGCGTCTGCAATTCGCATCAGCCACTCGAAAAAGGCACGATGGTTTTGCAGACGAGTGGTGTTTCGCCGAATAAAATCAAATCAATCGCGCATAAAACGGGAATTACGATTCTGCGGATTTCGTCGGCGCGAATGCTCGGCGCGTACGGTTTTATGAGTGCGCTTTTTCAAATCTTCGAACGCTACCGCACCGTCATTGACGTAATTTCGACTTCGGAAGTTTCGGTCGCCTTAACGCTCGATAACACTGATTCGCTCGAAAAGATCGTCGCCGAAGTCGAACGCCTCGGCGATGTCGAAATCGAACACGGTCAAGCCGTAATCTGCGTCGTCGGCGAAGGCTTACGCGAAACTTCCGGTCTGGCTTCAAAACTTTTTTCAACCATCGAAGATGTCAATATCTCGCTCATCTCGCACGGCGCGTCAAGCGTTAATTTAACGTTTGTCATCAAAGAAGAAATGGTCGCGGAAGTAATAAAACGCTTGCATAATTCCTTTTTTTAGGGAAAATAGAATTACAGAGGAGTTTTAAGAAAATGGCAACAATTGTAGAAAATAAAACTGAAGATATTTACGGTATCACGTCTGAAATGCGTTCAAAGGCGCGGGAAAAACTTGAAAGGCTGATTCTTGAGCAAGGAATTAAACCACATAAAACCACAGAAGATTTATATCGCTATTCTGAAAACAGCGGTCAAACACAGGAAGAAATTCGGGCTGAAATAGATGAGTTTGAGCAAATGCGTGAAGAATTGCGGGAAATAGATAGAAAATCGGAAAATGAACGCGAATTATGAATTTACTTATTGATACGAACATTCTTTCTTACACTTACAAACAGGATTCCCGCGCAATATTGTATGAGCCGTATCTTAAAAGAAATTTTTTGATAATTTCATTTATGACTTTAGCTGAATTACAACTCTGGGCACTTAAAATAATTGGGGAGAAAAGAGAATAAATAATTTTGAAAACTTCTTAAAAGATTATCTTGTAATTTATCCTGATGAAAAACTTTGTGAAATCTGGGCAAAAATAAAAAGCGATGCCCATAAAAAAGGAAATCCGATTGATACGGCTGATGCGTGGGTGGCTTCGGTCGCCCTTTTGTTTGATGTGCCGCTCGTAACTCACAATCGAAGGCATTTTGAAAATGTCGAAAATCTGCAAATTATCTCCGAATCCGAAAAACTTTAATCTTTCAGATCAAATAAATATGCACGTGCTTCGAGCAGGGCTTTTTCCACTTGTTCCGGGGAAGTTCCGCCGGTTGTGTTTTTTGAATTTAAGGTTTGCTCGATTGCCAATGCTTCAAACACATCTTCCTTGATTTCGGGGGCGAATCTTTGCATTTCCGGCAGGGAAAGTTCTTCGAGTTCAACCCCTAAATCAATGGCGTGCAGAACTATTTGTCCGACGATCTCGTGGGCGCGGCGAAACGGTACGTTTTTTCCGGCGAGATAATCGGCGAGTTCTGTGGCATTTAAATAGCCTTTCGTCGCCGCTTCACGCGTTTTATCGGCATTAACCGTTAAATTTCGCAGAACGATTGACGAAATTTCCAGACAATCTTTGACGGTTTTATATGCGTCGAAGACGGCTTCTTTGTCTTCCTGCATATCCTTGTTGTAGGCGAGCGGCAATCCTTTGATCATCGCTAAAAGACTCATTAAATCGCCGAAAACTCTGGCGGATTTGCCGCGCACGAGTTCCATCGAATCGGGATTTTTCTTTTGCGGCATAATCGAAGATCCGGTCGAAACCGCATCGGAAAGCGTGAAAAATCCGAATTCCGTCGTGCAGTAAAGAATTATGTCTTCGGCAAGCCGCGACAGATGCGCCATCACGAGCGACGCAGCGCAGGCGAATTCGGCGCAGAAATCGCGGTCGCTGACCGCATCCAAACTGTTGCGCGAAACTTCCGCAAATCCCAAATCCTTTGCCGCCGATTCGCGGTCAATCGGATACGAAGTTCCGGCAAGTGCCGCCGAACCGAGCGGCAGAATATCGACACGCCGTCGAACGTCCGCAAACCTGTCTGCATCGCGCCGGAGCATTTCAAAATATGCCAGACACCAATGCGCGAAAAGGACGGGTTGGGCGCGTTGGAGATGCGTATAACCGGGCAAGATCGTCGTTTTATTTTTTTCCGCCAAATTGAACAAAGAAGCCTGTGTCCGCCGCAAATCTCTCGAAATCTCATCAATGCCGTCGCGCATCCAGATTCGCAAGGCGGTGGCGACCTGATCGTTTCGGCTGCGCCCGGTGTGAAGTTTTTTGCCCGTGTCGCCGATCATTTCGACTAATTTTTCTTCGATAAATGAATGAACGTCTTCGGCAGCATCATTATCAAAAAAATTGGCGGTTTTTTTGGAAATCTTTAGAATTTCAAGCAAACCGAATTGAATGTCAATTGATTCGTCTTCGCTGATAATTCCGGCTTTTTCCAATCCGCGACAATGCGCCAGAGACCCGCGAATGTCTGCCGCAAACAAATTTTTATCAAAGCTGAAAGAGCGGTTAAACTCAAAGAATTTTTCGTCCGCCGCCGCTTCAAATCTTCCGCCCCACAAATTTTTTGATTCACTCATTTTATTTTTCCCGTCAGAGATTTTCCAAAATTGTAAAAAGTATATTTGCCAAAAAGAGTATGATTTTTTGTTTTTTCAATCAAGTTTGGAAATTGCTTTGACAATAAACAACTAATCAACTAAATTATTCATCTATGCAATCATTATGCAGTTAATATGCATAATATAGAAAATTTATGCAGAAAGATTTTAGGCAAAAAACGATTTTGGATTTAATTCGGGCAAACAAAATTGCGACGCAGGAGGAATTGTCCGAAATGCTTGAAGACACAGGTGTTTCTGCCACTCAATCGAGCGTTTCAAGGGATTTGGTCGAACTCGGAATTATCAAATCGGGCGGCATTTATGCTCTGCCCGAAACGCGAAGCGAATTGAATATTTTCGGTCTTTCGAGTTTGGAGACCGCCGGAAATAATTTGATCGTGGCAAAATGCGAATTAGGTCTGGCTTCGGCGGCGTGCGTCAAAATTGATGCGGCGGAAATTGACGAGATCGTCGGCACAATCGCGGGCGAAGATGCGATCTTTATTGCCGTCAAGGACGAAAAAGCGCAAAAGATCGTAATTAAAAAAGTTTGGGAAATATTTGAAAAGTGAGCAGTGAGCAGTAAGCGGTAAGCAGAAAAAATATATGGAGTTACTGCTCACTGCTTACCGCTCACCGCTCACTAAAAAAACAATGGAAAAGAAAATTAACAAAGTTGTATTGGCATATTCGGGCGGACTCGATACTTCCGCGATGCTTTTGTGGATCAAGGAAACATACGGCGCGGAAGTCGTATGTTTTTGCGCGGATGTCGGGCAGGGCGATGAGCTTGACGGCTTGGAAGAAAAGGCTTTGAAAACCGGCGCGTCAAAACTTTACGTCGAAGATTTGCGCGAGGAATTCGTCAAAGAATTCGTCTGGACAGCCGTTAAAGCAAACGCGCTTTATGAAGGCGTTTATCTGCTCGGAACTTCGCTTGCCCGTCCCGTAATTGCGCGAAAACAGATCGAAATTGCTCAAAAAGAAGGCGCGGACGCGGTGGCTCACGGCGCGACCGGAAAAGGCAACGATCAAGTGCGTTTTGAACTGACTTATTATGCTTTGCAGCCGGATATTAAAGTCATCGCGCCGTGGCGGCATTGGGAATTTACAGGTCGCGCGGATTTAATTGATTATTGCGCGAAACACGATATCAACGTTACGGCGACCGCCGAAAAGCCTTATTCAATGGACAGAAATTTGATGCACGTTTCCTACGAAGGCGGCATTTTGGAAGACCCTTGGAGTGCGCCGCCGGAAGATATTTTTCTTCTGACGAAATCGCCGGAAAACGCTTCTGACAAAGCGGAAGAAATTATTTTGACGTTTGAGAAAGGCGAACCCGTCGCAATCAACGGAGAGAAATACGGCGCGGTTGATATGCTTTCCAAACTCAATTTTCTCGGCGGGACGCACGGCATCGGCAGAGTTGATCTGGTCGAAAACCGTTTTGTCGGAATGAAATCGCGCGGAGTTTATGAAACGCCGGGCGTAACGATTTTGCAGGCGGCGCACCGCGCTCTGGAATCAATTACGATGGACAGGGAAGTGATGCGTCTGCGCGATTCTCTGGGCGTAAAGTTCGCCGAATCAATCTATTACGGCTTCTGGTTCGCGCCGGAATTCGAAATTTTGCGCTCGATGGTTGACCAAACACAGGAAACCGTTTCGGGCGACGTTCGCCTGAAATTATACAAAGGCAACGTCACGATTCTCGGGCGCAAGTCGCCGCATTCGCTTTATAAAGAACGAGTCGTCACCTTTGAAGACGACGCGGGCGCGTATAACCAACTCGACGCGGAAGGCTTTATTCGCTTGCAGTCTTTGCGTCTGCGTCTGCGGAAAATGGATTAGTTGAATTGACTAATTGAATCATTTATTCATTGAGTCATTGATAAAAACAAAATCTTTGCAATGAATCAATGAATCAATGAGCAAATGAAAAAATAAAAATATGATTTTAGAAGCAGACAAAATCGGTTCGGTGACTTCGCCGCTTAATTTGACGAAGACGGTCAGCGTCACCCACGAACATAACGCGCCGCGACCGGGCGATGTCGTGGTCGTGAAAGCGTTGAGCGAATCGGTGACTTACGGCAATCTCGAACTTCCAAGCGGACGACTTGCTAAAATTAATCGCAATGATGTTTTACTCGGCGTGTTGGGTAAACGCCGTGCGCTGAAAGGTTTTGTCGGCGATGTTCCCGAAACTATTAAAGCGGGCGACAAACTTCATCTTTTGAATATGGGCGGCGTGATCGGAATCTGCAAAGGTCATCATTCCAGTTTGTCGGACGCAATTGAAGTCGAAGTTCTCGGAATTGCCGTGCGCGATGAAGGCGGAAACCCGCGCGTGAGCAAGGGTGCAAATATGTCTGAAAAGGGATTTCAATCAGAGGATACGAACGGTTCTGTTGT
>JBBRVS010000026.1:0-38628 GCA_038246645.1 Pyrinomonadales bacterium | reverse complement strand
CGGCGGAACGACCGACGAGGGTTTGCCCTACTTAGTGATGGAATTTATCGAGGGCGAAACGCTCTATCGCTACTGCGATTCGCAAAAGATGAATTTATCGGAGCGTCTGCGGATTTTCCGGCAGATTTGTTCGGCGGTCGCCTTCGCGCACAAAAATCAGATCATTCACCGCGACATCAAACCGAATAATATTCTCGTAACCAGATACGGCGTGCCGAAACTGCTCGATTTCGGAATTGCCAAAATTCTCGATCCCGACCTGATTCACGAATCGGTCAGCCCGACGGCTTCGATGATGCGGCTCTTAACGCCCGATTACGCCAGCCCCGAACAAATTCGCGGCGAAGAAGTTACGCACGCAAGCGATATTTATTCGCTCGGCGTTTTGCTTTATGAACTTTTAACAGGTCATCGCCCGTTTAATTTTTCGCGTCTGTCGCTTCACGAAGTTTCGCGCATCGTCTGCGAAGTCGCGCCGGAAATTCCGAGTAGAGTTATTTCAAAAAAGGAAAATCTGCTCTCGCTTTACGCTTCGGCAAAAGATAAATCCAAAGATTTTGCCGAAGTTCGCGCGTCTGATGCGAATCAATTAAAAAATGAACTTTCAAAAAATCTCGACAATATTATCTTAAAAGCACTTGCCAAAGAACCATTGGCGCGGTATGAAAACATCGAAGAATTTTCCGATGATATTGCCCGGCATCTGCGCGGCGAAAAGGTTACGGCGCAAAATTATCTTCCGAAAACGACGAATATCACCAACGGCGAGAAAAACGAATTTTCCGTAACGGGCAGTAAATCACTGGCAGTTTTGCCGTTTAAACAATTAAATTTAACCAGAGAAGAAGACACGGGCGAAAAATTTCTCGGACGCGGTCTGGCGGATGCTTACGCCTTGCTTCATCTCTACGAAGTTCCGCCGCCGCCCGAGAAGCTTATACGAAATCAAAAGAAAACGCGATCAAGGCGTTAAAGATTGACGAAGGTTTAGCGCAGGCGCACGCTTCGCTCGCTTACGTCAAATTTTATAACGAACGCGACCGCGCCGGAGCGGAACTCGAATTCCGCCGCGCAATTCAGATAAATCCTTCGTATGCGACGGCGCATCACTGGTTTGCGCTTGCTTCGGCGGCGATGAACAATCCGCCCGAATCAATTTCCGAAGGCAACACGGCGCAGCTGCTCGATCCGCTTTCGCCTTCGATCAAAGCAGCGACCGCGATGACTTATTTTTACAATAATCAATACAAGGAAGCTCTTGAAGAAGCCGATAAAGCCCTGAAAATTGATTCGGGATTTGTTCCCGCGCACAAGGTCAAACGCTGGATTTATCAGGTAATGGGAAATTATGAAGCGGCGATGAATGCGTTTCTGCGCGAACGCAGCGCGAGCGGCGGAGATAATCTGCCGGGCTGGTATGTCGTGCAGGTAATGCCTCAACTATAAGTTATGGAACTACTTCTTTGTTCATTTAAAACCCGTAAGTCTTTTATTTTCAATCAAGGCGTTTTATTGAAAAAACATCTGTAACTTTTTATTGAGGCATTACTCGTGCAGACTCAGGTCGAAGCCTTAGGCGAAAAAAGAGTTGAAGCAATCGAAAAATTTAACCGGGCGATTTCAGACAATTCGGTTAAAAATAACCCGCAAGCATATGCATATGAAATCGCTCCGGCTTTTGTCGCATTCGGCGACAAGCAAAAAGCTCTCGACTGGCTGGAAAAAGCCGAAGCCGCCAATAATCACAGCTTTAATTTTATCGAAGTTGATCCGCGCTTAGATTCGCTTCACGCCGAACCTCGTTTTGAGGCGCTTTCAAAAAAACTGCGAACTCCTCGGAATAAGTAAAAAGTGAAATCTGAAATCTTATACCAAGTTGCTGAAAAAAATAAGAAAAAAACTTGTCCGTTAAACAGGATACTCGCAAGACCGCTGATCTCTATTTTAATCAAACAACGGCGGTCTTGCGAGCAGCCTGTTTAACGAATCTCATTTATTTCTACAACTCGCTATTAAACTTCTTCCGACGTTTTAAAGTAAGCGATTATCAATAAAGATTTTGTCCGAGGTTTTATTACGGCGGTTTTGATTTCTCCGTTCCGAAAATTATTCCGCAACTGATTTTTCTTTCGTTAAACCGCTTTTTAGTATTGAATTCATATTTGAAAGCCTAACGGCAAAACGAAAGATTCCAGTTATATGTCGTTTCGCTTCCGTCCGAATTTTTAACGGTTTTCACGCCGCTTAAAACATCGGTATTTTTCGGATCAACTTCGATATCAACGGACAGCGATGGTCCGCTATGGTTGAACGGATATTTGTCTTTATACCAGGGTTTGGTGTTGGTGTAATCATTAACCGGACAGCCCGTTTTATAAGTTTGGGCAAATGATTTATCGCCGACCGCCTCGAGCGAATTTGAAGACAGAAGTGAACCCTTTTGCCCGTAAGCGGAAATATAAACCGTCACGCGTCCGTTTCCGTCCGCCGAGGCTTTTTGTTCGTAAGTTTTTGTTTCCAAACCGTTCGGCATCCGCCGCGTCTGACAATCGAAGGTTCCCTGATAGACGTTTTTGGCAAAATTCGATTCGGTGTAATTGATTATCGCATCGGCAAAATAACCGTTGACCAATCCGCCGCTTTTGTCCGGTTCGCCGGTAACTTTGTAGGTAATCGTTTCGGTTCGTTCCTTGATCGTGATGCCTTCGATCAGTCTGCCGCTTGTCAGGTCGGATTGTTCTTTGCGGTATTTGGTTGTTGCCGTGATCGTTCCCGTCCAGCCGCCCGCGCAGTCTTCCCAATCCTTGACCGGAACGGTCAGAGTTCCGCTCGAAGCCCAGCTGACGCGGTATAAAAGTTCGGTCGGCAGCGTGATCAAACCGCCGACTCCGTTGATCGCCTGTCCCGCGACATCAACCATATCGCCTTTGATCTCGCCCGCTTTGAGTTTGATGGTTGTCCGCACGACCGCCTGTTTCATCACGGGTTTGGCTTTATAAGTTTTCGTGTTTTTCTGCGGCGAGCCTTCCAGCATAATGCGCGAAATACCATTACTGTCGGTTTTTCCGTAAACCGCGTTGCCGATGGCATTTCCCTTCGTGCCGACCGCCGCGCCTTTATCCTGAATGCGAAAGCCGTTTTGCGTAAAGCCGACGATCTGTTCGCCGCCTTGATTGATGCCCGTGCTGTTTGAATAAACATCGCCCGCGCCGCCCTGATCGAGATGTCAGGTTACGCCGACATCGCCGATCGGACCGTCGTTGAGCGTCGCGAAATCAATTCCGGCAGTAACATTTAAAGCCGTGCGGATGCAGTTATACATCTGCCAGTTTCCGATATTGATACGCACTTCGGAATGAAGATTCTTGCGCCCGCCGGGCGCGGCGTTTTTCGTCCGCACGAGCGGCGGCGCATCGTCCAAAACGAGTTTGACTTCGAGTGCGGCATACGTCTGGATAAATTTGGCATAAACCAGAATTATATTGGCGAGAGCCTGCACTTTTCCGGCTTTTTCGAGCGCGTTTCCGGTCGGCGTATCTTCAAAAACATTTTCCAGATAACCCATCAATTCGCCGTAACCGACGCCGATAATGGTCGACGAAGCGTCCATCACGGTCGGCGCATTACCGTCCATGCGGCACGGGATTTTGCTTTGATCCTGATTTGAAATTTTCGTTTCGTTTTTTTCAGTTTACGAAGAAAATAATTCGTCTATCGAAGAAAAAGATGCGCCGACAAAACGCGGGAATTTTACTGTTTTATCATTCTGATTTTCAATAGCAAAACCGTTTGCCTGCATCAAATAACGCGCCTGACGCGCATAGAGATCGCCGTAAAATCGGCGGAACAAAAGCAGATGCTGAATCGCGTCAATCTTCTCCTCGCCGTTCGCTTTTAAATTATCTGAAGCAACATTTTGTTTGCCCGATTCGAGAATAAAACGCGCCCACGCTCTTAAGAATTGATTGTCGGAATTTTCCGCGTTGGCGCGAACGCCCTGCATCAGTAAATTTGCCGGTTCGGCATTTTTCATCGCCGGAATTGATTTCAAACGCTCGTTCAAAACACCGAGCGAAGTCGTTTTTCGGTCGCCGTACATTTTCGCCGCGGTTGCCACTTCCCAGCCGTTGATCGCGAGTCCCTGCCCTTTATTGTCCATTGGAGCGAGAAAAACCGAGCCGTCCTGATTCGTGATAAAAAATCCGGCTAACTGCAGAGCGGTCAGCAGCGCGGGAATTGATTCTTCCGTTTGCGCGGCGACCTTTTAGCGCCAGAATTGCCGCAATTTCATCCGCGCGTCCGGCAGGCATCGGCAAAGGCAGCGGAAGTTCGCCGCTTTCCCAAACGCCTGCCATTATTGGATTTGAAGGTTCGGAAGCAAGTGTTTTGCTCTTTGCCGAAACCGGCGAATTTGTTTTGACGGTTTTTGAATTCGCCGTTCGTTTTTGCGCCGAAACGGATAATGCGCCGCCCAAAACAATGGCGAGCAGTCCGAATAAAAATATTTTTTGTATAAATTGTTTATATAAAATTTTTTTCATTAAAATTTCCCTTTTTCGCCGCCGATTCCAAACGGTGAAATTTGATCTTTCAGATTCGTTAGACATTTTAATTACATCTATTTTTCAAAGAGTTCTGATTCTTAACGCGCAAAATTTTGAAAAACTGTTTCACAAAAAAAAGAGACATTGGAAAAACGCCTCTCGTCAAAAGAAAATTGATAGAAATTTTTAATGCGAATCAAGAGTAGAACAGGCTGTTAGCCTGTTCAAACGAGTTAATTCCAAGTCGCAAAAGCTGACGTTTAGCGAAACGACCGTAGAACAGGCTGTCAGCCTGTTCTACGTCAGAACGTCCGTTTTTGTTGGATAAAATTCTACTCTTGATTCGCATTTTTAGTTAAACTTAAGTTCCATCGCGTCGAAATCGAGCGTCATCTGCTCGAATTGATTGATCAAAGTTTGTCCGAGATTGCCGTAAAAAAAATTGCTCTGATTATTGAAAATTTCCGTGACAACCAAAATTTCGGGAAATTTGGCAATTTTTCCGCCGATTTCCAGATGCAAGTCTTTCAATTTATGCGCCGAAACTTCGCGGTTGCCGCCCGCGCCGCCGAATTTTACTTTTTGCGGCTCGGAAACTCTTTTTATCTCTTCGATTTCCGCTTGATAAAACGGCGCGTAAAGTGTCGAGACGGTCGCGCCTGAATCAAAAACGAAGATCATACGTTTGCCTTTATAAACTCCCGAAACGAGCGGGAAAAGTCCTTCAAGCAGCATATTCGGCGCGGATTTTTTTGCTGTTTTTTTTGCCGAAACCAGAATTTTATCGTCGCGCGAGAGCGTAATTCGACCGAGCGATTTGATGATCGGAAATCCGATGATCGCGTGGATTTGATAGTCAATTTGCGGAAAATATAAGGATTTGTCTTCCATCACGAGAAAAACCGCGTTTTTAATTATCACGTTTCCGATCTTGATTTCCGGCGCGACCGCAAGTTTCGATTTTACATCTATATCGGTCGAAGAACCGACCGATACGTCCGCTTCGATGATTTTCAAACCGAGTTTTTCAGCGGTCGAAACGGTCATCGTCGAAAGATTCGCGCCCGTATCGAAAACAAAATCCATTTTATGCGCACCGGATTCGACCGGAATATTAAGAAGTTTGGCTTTGTCGCGAGTGCCTGTGATGAACGTATCTTGTTTAACCGAAACCTTTTGCGGCTGTGCATTTCTCAAGGCATTCCAAAGTCCGCGCACGTTTTCAAAGGATTTCGCTTCTTCCGCGCTCAGATCGCTTTTAAATTTTTCAAGCAAAGTTTGGTAAGCCGTGGCGGCTTTGCCGTATTCGTAAGTTTTCACGAAATTATCGGCAAGCAATTGAAAGGCTTGAACAATTTTCTTTTTTTCAATGTTTTTTTCTTTGAGAAACTTTTCCAGAAATTCGATTGATTTTGCCGATTCGTTAAATTTATTGGCGATAACGCCGCGATAAAATAAAGTTTCCGGTGTTTTATTATTTTTCACCTTGGCGAGCGAATCGCGCAGCTCAAAATACTGCTTGTTTTGATAAAGATTTTCCAGATTCGGCTCACGCGCGGCAAAAGCCGAAACTTGCAGTAAAAACAAAAAGACGAATAATAGCTTGATTGAAAATGACTTCATAGATCGGTTTTTCCTTATAAATTTAAGTTTTATTAAAACGCGAAAAAATGTGAATGGTTTCGGTTTCTAATTTTTAACGCGGAATAATCCGCAAAAAAAATATCAAATAAAGAGTTAAGCCGAAGCGGCTTAACTCTGGAAAAAGACAGGTTTTGTAATGAAAAATCAAAAAACTTATTCTTTCCGGCGATAGCAGGATTCGCCTTTTTCGTTTGCCAGACAAATAAGCGTTTTGCCGTATTCATCCTCGGTCGTGCGCCACGTATAAGTTTCGCGCTCCAAGGTGTAATTTCTCTCTTTATTAGAGTACGGCGCACAGCTGTAGGTGTTTCACCAGAAATTTTTCGACGGAACGAGCGTAATTTGATCGCCGTCAATTTCGACCTTGCCGCGTTTGTCGTTAAAAAGTCCGGTCGTGCAGCCGTCCATTGTTGACTTCATATAACCGATAAATTCAAACGAGCCGTTTGCCGAAAATTTGTAGGTAAATGTCGAACTGTTGCTCGCCGTGGTTTGTCCGGTCGTCGTATTTTTTTCCTGTTTCATCGAAACATTTCCGTTCGGTCATTCGCCGACAATTTCCGCCGGAACTTTTCGGGCAAACGTCTGCCCGACCAATAAAAACATTATCAAAAATAAAAACGAAATATATTTCATAAAATTATTATTTTCCTGTAAATTACTTCGGCGGCTTTAGTGCCTTCAAAAATTATCGCGGAAAAGTTAATGAATTCGTATCAAAATATTTTCGGTAAATAATCAAAAAAAGGATTTAATTTCGGCAAATCGGTGTTAAAATCAACTGCGAAATCGGCAATTTTTTCATAAATGAATTCGGACGAAGAAAATCAGGAAAATTCGATGATCGGCAGGCGCGTCGGCGTTTATGAACTGCAGCGCGAAATCGGGCGCGGCGGGATGGGCGCGGTCTATCTGGGAAAACGCGCCGACGGTGAATTTCGCCAGACGGTTGCCATCAAACTCATCAAACGCGGAATGGATACGGATTCGATCTTGAAACGCTTTCGCCGCGAACGCCAGATTATCGCCTCGCTCGATCATCCGAATATCGCGTATTTTTTATCGGGCGGCTCGACCGATGAAGGTTTGCCGTATTTCGTTATGGAATATATTGACGGCAAACCGCTGTATAATTTTTGCAGTGAAAATCGTTTGACGATCAATGAAAGATTGCAGATTTTTCGCCAAATCTGCGAAGCGGTCGAGGTGGCGCATCAAAGTAAAATAATTCACCGCGATCTGAAACCTTCGAATATTCTGGTCAAAGCGGACGGAACGCCGAAACTGCTCGATTTCGGCATCGCCAAAGTTTTAGACGCGGATTCAATGGCAGCGGATTTTGATTCGACGGCAACGGCGGTGCGGCTCGATCCCGAATACGCGCTCGCCTATGTCGGGATTGCGGATTTTCACGCTTGGTCGGCAATCTTCGGCGCAATTCCGTGCCGGAAAGCGTATCCGCAGGCAAAACACGCGGCAGAGTGTGCGCTCGAAGTTGACGATTCTCTGGGCGAAGCGTTTGCGATTCTTGCCTTTATCACATTGCTTTACGATTGGAATTGGACGGAAGCCGAAAAAAATTACCGCCGCGCCGTCGAGCTGAGTCCGAATTATTCGCTCGCACACGAATGGCTCGGTTCGCTTTTGGTCGGAACGCAGCGGTTTGAAGAAGGCGTTGAAGAAATATATCTTGCCGAAAAACTCGATCCTTTGTCGCTCAGAACCAAAACGCTGACGGCTTGGACAACTTACCAGGCGGGAAAATATGAAGAATCGCTAAAAAAGTCCGTGGTGCCTCTGGTTTAAAACCGAACCGAAACTCGCCGCGATTCGCCGCGATGAAAGATATTCGGAATTGCTGAAATTGATGTAAGCACCAATGGAAAATGTACAACGGACAACGAAAAACGCAAGAAAACTTCTAAATAATAGAGCAATTTTTAAATTTTCTGGTATTCAAAAAGAATCAAACAAGCGTTTGGAGTCCCGCGTTTACGCGGTTTTTTCCGCTGCGCTGGCGCGGATGCCGCCTAAAGGCGGGACTCCAAACGCTTGTCATACAATAGATATTTTTAAAAGAAAGCTGCTTAATAAAGTTTCTAAAATATCTTTGTTTTACCGAATGTGGTTAAGCGATTTACTCTCGCCCAAAATAAAAATATTGCCAATGAGCCGAAAATGCCATATCATCACGGCATTCACAATTAGAAAAAATTTTCTGATTTACCATTGAACAAACAAGTAGATTTTGAACTTGTTTCCGAAAACAGGAGAAACGCTATGAAATTGGTCAAAAATATTTTGGAATCCAAAGGCAGTGAAATCTGGCATATCACGCCCGATGATTCCGTGTTGAATGCGATAAAAATGATGGCTGAACGCCAAATCGGTGCTTTGCTCGTGCTCGAACACGAAAAACTCGTCGGCATTTTGTCCGAGAGAGATTACGCCCGAAAGGTCATTCTGCAGGGTAAATCATCAAATGAAACACCCGTTAAAGAAATTATGACGGCGGAAGTCGTCTGCGCCGAACCATTACACACAATCGAGCAATGTATGGAAATTATGACTGAAAAACGCATTCGGCATCTTCCCGTTCTCGACGGAGAAAAGGTTGTCGGCGTGCTTTCAATCGGCGATTTGGTCAAGGCAATTATCGCCGAACAGCAATTTACTATCGAGCAGCTCGAACATTATATTGCCGGGTAAAAAAAACGCCGTGAATTTGAATTAAAGAAAAGGGTTTATAGATTTTGAATATTTCATCTGTAAACCTTTTTTTGTTAAATTGTTTAAAATGCGAATCAAAAGTAGAAGATTAATCTATAAAGAACTTAAACTTTGTGTCCTTTGCGACCAGCTTTGCGTCCTTTGCGGTTAAGGAATTATTCTAACCGCAAAGACCGCTGGAGTTTTACGCAAAGGACGCAAAGTTTTATCTTTTTCCACTCTTGATCCACATTTCCAGCCGAATTTATGAAAAATTGGAAGCCGAAACTGCAAAATATATTTCAGCGCGTAGATGATTGGACGGGCAGCGTCAGATACCGCCTCAAGAAAATGAATGATTTCAGTTCGCCGCTTTTGATCACGCCGTATCTCGGTTTCGGCAATGACGCGAAAATTATCTTAAAAGGTCGCGTTCTGCAAAACAAAAATTACCAGCCTTCAAAGGAAACCGACAGCGTCTGGCGCAATCTGGCAAATATGTACCGGCGGTTTGAAACCGACGAAATTCCGTTTGCACAGCTTAGAGCGAGCTTTCAAAATGCGGGAAAAGAGATAATTGCCGACGGCGAAGGTTATTTTGATGTCGAGCTGGAAATTTCGGGAATTTCCGCTTCGCAAATCTGGCACGAAGTAGAAATCGAGCTGCTCGCTCCCGTCGGCAAAAACAGTCTTGAAGTTAAAACGAAGGGCGAAGTTTTAATTCCGCCGGACACGGCAAAATTCGGCGTAATCAGCGATATTGACGACACGATTATGGCGACCAATGTTGCCAGTAAATTTAAAATGCTCCTGACGACCGTGCTTTCAAACGAACATACGCGAGTTCCGTTTGAAGGCGTTGCCGGTTTTTACCGCGCCCTGCAAAAAGGAATTTCGGGAGCTGAAAACAATCCGTTTTTCTATGTTTCGAGTAGCCCGTGGAATCTTTATACTTTGCTGATCGAATTTTTCAAAAAACAGGAAATCCCGCTCGGACCGATTTTCCTCAAAGATTTCGGCACGCACACGATCTTTAACGCACGCGACCATCAGAGCCATAAACTCTTTAATATCAAAAGGATTATTGACACTTATCCGAAAATGGAATTTGTTTTGATCGGCGACGACGGCGAACAAGACCCGCAGATTTACCGCCAAATCGTCCGCGATTATCCCGAACGAATCCGCACTGTTTATATCCGAAAGGTAAGCCGGAATTTTGAAAATGAAAACGATATTGAAAAACTTATCAAGGAAGTTCAGGAAAGCGGAAGCCAGATCGTTTTCGCGCCCGACAGCGAATTTGCCGCCGTTCACGCCGCGGGCGAAGGTTTGATCTCGACCGGAGATTTAGCCGAAGTTCATCAGGAAAAAATACTCGACGAAAATTCACCGAGAGCCGAAGATTTAACGGAAGAAGATCTTTTGTAAGTAGTTTAAATCATTATTGAGCGGTATGGAAATTGCTGATTGGAGTAAAAGTATGAAAAAGTAGATATTTAAGTATGAAAAAAACACTATTTTCCATACTTTTACAACCACTTGAAGCAATAATTGCTTCAATATCGCCAATTATAGATCAGGAATCTGTTTCGCAAAAATTGTTTTTTGCGAATGCGTGTCAAAAAGCTGTTTTTTGCTTATTTGGAGCAAGTAAGTTCTTTGCGCTCGTTGCCGGTTGAATTGACAACCATGGCGAAATGTGCCGGGTTAGGGCTGTTTTATACTCCGTTTTCAATGCTCAAAGACGGGTTTTCAAGATTTGAGAGCAAGTATTTCAAACAGATGTTTGAAACGGTTTTGGCATCAAGCAACGTCAAACGGGTCAAGGCTTTAGACGAGTTAGGCTTGTTTCAAGTAATTGACGGCAGTCTTTTTCCGACACTTTGGCAGATGAGGAGCGAGCGAATATCGGAAGGCGAAAAATGCGTTTAAGCGGCATGTTCATTTTGAAATCAATCGAATGATACCGACCGAATTCGTGGTTGGAAGCGGGCGCATCACCGGAGCGTGATTTTTTGGAAAACATCCTGGAAAAAGGCGTTATATATATCGCCGACCGGGGTTACGGCAGTTTTGAGATTATCGCTAAGGTGTTGAAAGCAGAGGCATATTTGATATTTCGGGTGAGAGATAATTTGTTATTTGAAGTGCGGGAAGTCTTGGAAATTGCCGCTTCTGAAATGCCGAAATGTTTCAGAAATGTCACAGACGAGTTGGTAGTTTTCAAAAATGACAAGCATCGCAATGAGGTGCGATTGATCCAATTCGAGGTCTGTCAGAGCAAGTTTCGGCTGATTACCAATCGGTGTGATTTGACGACTTTAGAAATCATTATTTTGTACGCGTATCGGTGGCAAATAGAGTTGTTTTTCAAATATGTGAAGCGAACTTTGAATGGTTTGCATTTGTTTAATCACTCTCAAAACGGAGTCGAGATACATTTTTATTTGTTGATGACATTAGCGATCCTGATGTTGAAATTTAAGCAAGATTGCCAAAAAGAGAAGACGAAGAAAAAAGAGAGCGAAGAAAAAAAAAGAGGAAACAGAAATACATCCGTCGCAATGGATCAGAAAAAATTTAACCCGAAAGCGAAGCCTGATTAAACAACTTTGCCTGTGATTCCTTGAGGCGCTTTTTTGTGATTTCGATATATTTTTCTTCGATCTCGATTCCGGTAAATGTGCGGTTGAGGTTTTGACAAACAAGCGCGGTCGTTCCAGAACCGAGAAACGGATCGAGAACCGCGTCTGTTTCTCTGGTTGCGCTTTTCACCAGCATTTCGATGAGCTTGATCGGTTTTTGCGAAGGATGCCCGACCTTTTCCTTTGAACTGCCCTTAAGGGACGGAACTCTTAAAATATTCGTCGCATATTTTCCTTTTTCCAGATGAGTGCGCCGCGCGTCTAAATCCTTATAGCGTTTGTCTTTTAAGTATTGTTTGATCGTTTCGTCGTCGTAAGAGATGCGTACGGCGTCTTTGTCGAAAAAGGCTTTTGCTTCTTTCGTTTTGCGAAGGACGAGAATCATTTCATAACACGGCGTAAAGCTGTCATATCGTTCATTATAACCGACGGCGCGATCCCAGATGAGCATATCGTGAAACTGCAAGATGCGGGCGGCAAGCGAACACAGATGAAGCCATAGATGTTCGCGTTTGCCGAGCTGTCCGAAGATAAAAAACAGACCGTCCGGTCCGAGAAGTTTCGCCGATTTTTTAATCCAATTTTCTGTCCAGTTCAGATAATCTTCTTCGGTTTTCCATTGATTGTCCCATTTTTCTTCCAATAAAACCTGAAAATACGGCGGATCGGCGATGATCGCCTGAAAAGATTCGGGCGGAAGAGTTTCTAAAATATTCTGACAATCGCCCGAGAGAATTTTTGATTTATTATTCGAAGAATCCGGCATAATTTGAAAAAAAGTTTGATTTTACAAAACCGATTATATATTTTGTTCAGGTAAATATACAGTTTGAAAAATTTCGGTATTCCATAGCGGATGTTTGAAACGCTGAAAATCGTAATATTGAAAAATTAAAAATTCAACTCCGTGTATTTGAAACTCTAAAATTTATAAAGCTCTTAATTTTCATAAACGCTTTTCGATCTCGATAAATTTTTCGATAAAAGATTTTCGCTTTGGTTCGGCAAACGGATTTTCCTGCTGAATTGTCCGGAAAAGCTCCCACGAATCTTCGCTGACGAGGCGCGCCGCTTTCATTAATTCTTCATAGGAAACGGTCGCCAGTTCCGATTCTTCAATATGAAGCTCGTCCAGAGCGCGGGCGACGAAATGCGTCAGCGCCTGCACGTGCGCCATTTCCCGGTCGTGAGCGGCGGGCGATTTTTCGAGAACTTTCAGTTTTAACTGATCGGCGAGAAAAATTTTAATTTTCTCCGTTTGCGTCGTTCTGACCGGACACAGCGCAATTCGCATTCCGGCAATTCCGTTGCGTCCGCTCTGCGGTCCGAAAAGCGGATGTGTGCCGATAATTTCGACCGTTTCCGGCAAAATTCCGCGCATCAATTCGATCGGTTTCATTTTCACCGAGCAAACATCGAGGCAGAGCACGCCGGTTTGGAGAAAAGGTAAGGCGCGTTTTAAGACGCTTTCAAAACTTTTCAGCGGCGTGGCAAAAATGACGATCGGTTTATTGGCGACATCTGCAAAATCGCGCCATTTTACGCCGATTTCTGCAGCTTCATCGTGCAGATCGCGTTCATCAAAGACCGAGACATCAAAAAACGGTACAAGATGCCGCGCCGTAAATTGCCCGAATTGCCCGAAACCGATTATTCCAAGTTCTTTCATTGTTAGAAAATGTCAGATTATTTATTAAGCGACAAAATATAATTTCAGACAAGCGGAAAAGTCGGTTTTTTATCGGGCGGCTTTTCAATTAAAATTAAAAACGCACGTGTTTTATTATGAAAACCGAAGGCGTAAAATACGCAGGCTCAAAAAATAAATTAATTCCGTTGATTTTAAGCATTATCAAACCGCTCGAAGTCAAAACCGTTTTTGACGGTTTTGCCGGAACGACGCGCGTTTCGCAGGCTTTGAAAAAATCGGGTTATACGGTTTTTTGCAACGACATCGCCGTTTGGTCGCGCATTTTCGGCGAATGTTATTTGCTCAACCGAAAACCGCAAGAATTTTACGCGGAAAAGATCGAATATCTTAATAATCTAAAGGGAAAAAACGGCTGGTTTACCGCGCATTACGGCGGCTTGGCAAATAATGGTTCGGCGGTTCAAAATGACGGGAAAAAGCGCATCTGGCAAATTCACAATACACGAAAATTAGACGCGATCCGGGATGAAATCGAACGAATTACAAATGATAAAATCGACAAATCGGTTTTGCTGACGAGTTTGATTCTGGCGATGGATAAGGTTGACAGTTCACTCGGGCATCAGGTTTCATATTTGAAAAACTGGTCGGCGCGTTCATTCAAACAGATGAAAATGGAAATTCCGGCGTTGACGGTTAATGATTTGCCGCACGAGGTTTTTAACGAAAATATTTTTGATCTGGCGGAAAAACTGGAAGCCGATCTCGCCTATTTCGATCCGCCGTATGGTTCTTCAAACGATCTGATGCCGCCTTCACGCGTGCGTTATGCCTCGTATTATCATCTCTGGAAAACGATTATTTTGAATGATAAACCGGAAATTACGGGCGCGGCAAATCGCCGGACGGACGCGAGCGACACGAAAAGCGGCAGCGTTTTTGAAGATTTCCGGCGCGGCGATTCCGGAAAATACGTGGTCGTCGAAGCCATCGAAAAACTTCTCAAACGCGCACGGGCGAACTATATTCTGCTTTCATACAGCAACGGCGGACGGGCGACTTTTGAAGAACTCGGCGAAATTATTCGCTCTTTGCGTTTTCATTCGAATGTTTTTGAAGTTGATTATAAACACAACATTATGGCGCAGATGAAATGGACGAACGAATGGACGAATTCCGCCGCTAAATGCAAGGAATATCTGTTTTTACTCTCGAAAAAAGATTCGAACCTTTTAATTACAAAAAGAAATTAACAGGGATGACAGGATTTACAGGGATAAAATGATTTTTTTAAATCTGTTTTCTATCCTTTTTCATCTTGTCATCCCTGTTAATTTCTACATTTTTTATACTGTTAATCCTGCTTGGCAATCAGCGCTTTTATTTTGTCAATTTTTTCGAGCGCGGCTTTTTCTCCCGCTTCGATAAATTCATCAATTTTACCGATTTCATCGGGACGAAGATGCGCGATCTGCGGAATAATTACAACATCGGCGCGGTAATGCTGGGCTTTGGAAGCGGCGCGAAGCAGCATTAATGCCGATTGGAAAAATACGCCGAGAAGCGTCGAAGGCGTTCCCCAATAGGTCGCGCCGCACGCCAGAACGTCAACCGCGATAATGATTTCCGCGCCCATTTTTCTGACGGCTTTGGTCGGAATCGGCGCGACGACTCCGCCGTCAATCAATTTTCTGCCTTTTTCATCTTCGAGCGGCATAAATACGCCGGGAATCGCGCAGCTGGCGCGAATCGCAAACGGCAGATCGCCCGAATCTTTTAAAACAACGGATTTTCCCGTTTCCAGATCACAGGCGACCGCCGCAAAAGGGATCGGTAAATCTTCAAATTTACGAAACGGAAAATTTTGTTTAATAAAATTGCCCATCGGCGCGTTCGTCAGAAAGCCTTTTGCCGAATAAGAAAAACCAGCCATTTTGAACCAGCCGATTTTTCGGGACATTTCAATGATTTCCGCCACTTTTAAGCCGCTCGCAAAGGCTCCGCCCGCAAACGAACCGGCGGAAGTTCCGGCGATAAAATCAATCGGAATACCGTTTTCTTCCAAAACCTTCAACACGCCGAGATGCGCGAATCCGCGCGCCGCGCCGCCCGAAAGTGCCAAACCTGTCTTTTTTCGTTCCATACAAATTTGAGTTCAAAGTTTAAAAGTTCAAAGTTCAAAGTTTCAGATTTTTAACTAACTTTGAACTTTGAACCTGAAACTTGGAACTTCTTCAATTGATTTTAACTTTTCTTTGTGGAAAACTTAAGTTCGCTTTTTTTCTCTTAAAATATGACTCCGACCGAAACTTTACAATTTCAAAGACTGACGACGAGCGCGGATATTTCGGCGGGTGAACAGGTTTGTCCGGTTTGTTCGCGTGAGGCACGTGAAGAATTCGTGCCGCTGCTCGTTTTACCCGAAGATCTGCAGAAATTGATTCAGGCAAATGCGCCCGACACACGTGAATTTGAAGCCGTCTGCGCCCGCTGCGTGCAGCTTTTTGAACGCGCCAAAGATCAGATTTTGAGCGATGCCGCGATGAACAAAGACGGCTCATATATTCTTTCGACACCTTTGCGGCTCGATGCGGTCGAGGAATTTACGGGCAAAAATGTGACGATTGCCTTTCTTGATTCGGGATTTTATCCGCACGTTGATCTGACCACGCCGGACAATCGAATCATCGGTTATCGCAATTTGGTTGAAGAGGACGGTAATCATAAATCTCTTTTTCAGCCCGATGTGGCAAGCTGGCACGGAATGATGACTTCGGTCGTCGCCGCCGGAAACGGTTCGCTGTCCAACGGCTTTTATCGCGGAATCGCGCCGGACGCGAAAGTCGTTCTGGTCAAACTGGCGCGCACGGGGAGAATTACCGAGCAGAATATCGAGGACGGTTTGGAATGGGTTTTGGAAAACCGCACGAAATACGGGATTAAAATTATAAATATTTCGGCGGGCGGCGATTTTGAACACAGTTATCTGCACGATTCGCTCTCGCAAACGGTCGAAGAATGCGTCGCTCAAGGCATATCTATCGTCTGCGCGGTCGGAAATGCCGGACATCTGCCGAATCATCCCGTTTTTCCGCCGGCAAGCTCGCCTTCTTCGATTGCCGTCGGCGGACTTGACGATAAAAATTCGATCAATCGGGCGCGGCGCGGAATGTATCGATCGAGTTACGGTCCGACGATTGACGGTTTTCAAAAACCCGAAATAATTGCGCCGAGCATCTGGGTTCCCGCACCGATTCTGCCGAATACGCCGACCGCAAATCAAGCCGCCTTACTGGAAAAATTGGATAAAGCCGACGACGACCAACTGCATCTGATCATCGCGGAAAATCAAGGGATTGATGATGAACTCGATGCCGCGCTGGATCGTCCGGTTCATTCGATCCGGCAGATCATCGCGCTCAAAATCCGTCAGGAAATGGTTATTACAAAGCATTATAAATATGTTGACGGAACGAGTTTTGCCGCGCCGATCGTCTCATCGGTCATCGCGCAAATGCTCGAAGCCAAACCGAATCTAACGCCGCAGCAAATCAAACGAATCCTGATTTCGACCGCCGAAAGACTGCCGCACTATGAAGTTGACCGCCAGGGCTGGGGCGTGATAAATCCGCGCAAAGCGGTCGAAACGGCTCTGACGTTTGAGTAGGTGAAAAAGTTTAAAAGTTTAAATGTGAAAAAGTTTCGTATCGTTCGTCAAAATCGAATTCTGATCACATTTATAAGTTTTGCAAAAGGGAGTTTTAACGCTCTTTTTTTGTCTAAAGGCGTTTAATTATTCAATAAACTTACAAAAGTGAAAAGGTGAAAAAAAATTTTCACTTTTTCACTTTTCCACCTTTAAACTTTTTTCAATTCTGCCCGACAAAATTATAAACGACAAAACCCGTCGCTCTGACGGTTTTGCCGCCGACTCTGACCGGATCGAATTTTGAATTTCGCGCCGCATTTTCGGCGGATGAGCGCAGCAGCGGATTTCCGCTGACGGCTTTTGCCGAATTGACGTTGCCGTTTTCATCAAGCATAACCTGCACCTGAACTCTGCCCGAAGCTCTTGTTTCCCGGGCAATCGGCGGATACGAAGGCGTTCGCAGGTTGACGGCGCGGGCGTTCAGCAAACCGGCATTGACCGGCGGCGTGTTGCCCGGACTATTGGCGGGCGGTTTTGTCGGACTCGGACTAGCGCGCGGCGTTAGCGTCGGTCGCGGAGTCGGCGTTGAAGTATTTGTATTGACATTGGTATTTGAATTATCGTCGTCATCCGGCGTTGGCGACGGACTCGGCGAAGGCGACGGAGTCGGAGTCGGAGTTCTGGTGTTGGCGTTGGTATTTGTATTGACGTTAGAGTTGGTATTCGTGTTGACGTTGGCGTTAAAATTAGAATCAAATAGCGAATTATCGGCATTCATATTGTCATTTAAATTTGAATTGAGCGAATTAAAATTTGAATTGACGTTTTGATTGGCTTCGCTCGCGCCTTGATTACTCAAAACCCAGAAAATACCGATTATCGCCGTTGTCGCCACGACCGTTCCGATAATTGTTAAAAGCACGACGATTGCCGTATTGGATTCCCGCGGCGGCGGCATTCGCGGCGAAGGCGTGGTTTTTGTCCGAATCTGCTGCTCCGGTTTTTCTTCTTCTTCCGCCATCGGAATGACGATGCGCTGCGCGCTGTCGGTTCGTTCGATCCGGGTTTGATATTCGTCCGAATCGGGATCGAGCGGCGGCGGTTTCGGCGCGGGAGTTTTGCGGCGAATCACGGTTTCTTCGCCGTATTCATCGGCACTGACGCTCGGCAATTCGGTAAAATTCGGCTGATTTTCGTCAATTAAAGGTGTTCCGTCTTTGGTGCAGAAGCGCAGAATTTCTTCGTCATATCTGGTTTGGCAAGCTGGACAATATTTCATAAATTCGGTTTTTCGGGGTAAAGTTTATTCAATAAATTCTAAGTAAAATATATGTTTAGGGTTTTGATCAGGGTAAAAGTGAAAGTGTGAAAAAGTGAAAAAGTCTATTGCTCTGTTTTCTATAAAGCTGACTTTTTCAAATAAAACCCGTCACTATTTCATTAAAACCCAAAACTGAAAAATGCAAAAAATCTTATTCACTTTTTCACCTTTAAACTTTTTCACTAATTAAACAAAGACCTTAAAAATCACAAAATAAAAACTCTTACTTCGAATTTTAACATTGATTATATTAAATCGGCGAATCAGCTGAAAATCAAGGAACGAAATTATAAACAATTATGCCCGTAACTCTTACGGCTTGTCCGCTTAATTGCGTCGGGCGAAACCTGGCACCGCGCGCCGCCTGAACCGCCGAATTTCTCAGCAAAGGGTGACCGCTGACGGCTCTTGCCTGCGTAACATTTCCGTTTTCATCCACCAAAACCTGAACATTGACCGCGCCGCCCGCCCCGACGGCTTTCGCCGCCGCCGGATATGCCGGTTTCGGCAAACTCGTCGCTTTGCCGTTTAGCACGCCGCCGGAAATCGGTCTGTTCGGAATCGGTTTTGGAGTCGGTTCATTATCAACCGTCGGTTTCGGAGTCGGTTTATTTTCCGGAGTCGGAGTTTTATCGGGCGTTTTTGTTTCGCTCGGCTTCGGCGTGATGGTCGGTTTCGGAGTCGGCGTGATTTTTATATTTTCATTACTATTGGCGAAAGGCAGATTCGCCGCGTCAGAGATATTTGTATTTGAAACTTCAAAAACGGGATTTTCTTCCTGACTATTGGAATTTGCCGCGTTTGCCGGATCTGTATTGGCGGAAGCGGTTTCATTGGAGTTTTGATTATTCAAAAGCCAAAAAACGCCGCCGATTGCCGAGCCTAAAAGAAGAAGTCCGCCGACGAAAATCGCGCCGAGCAAAATGCCCGCGCCGGATTTTCGCTGTGGTTCTGTCCGGGTTTGCGTCTGCGCTGAGGCAAATTGATTCGCCTCAGCAAAAGGCTTTTGACCGGCGGCGATCGTTTCTTCCGAAGCGTTTTGGTCGCGCCACTGCTGCGTTACGGCTTCGGTTTGCTGCGGATTCGTATCTCTCGGCAGATCATAAGTTTCGGTGGCGGCTTCGGTCAAAGGCTCGGCATCGCCGCCGATAAGCGGCGTTCCGTCTTGCAGACAAAACCGCATATAATCATCATATTGAGCCTGGCAGTTCGGACAAGTTTTCATCTCATTTTTTCCTTAACTAAACGACTATGCACTGTAAGTGCATAGGTTTGATAATTGACTGAAAGTCATTCACTATTCGAGAATCACGTTATTGGTGTCTTGGTTTGAAGGATTACGATGATGTTCCAGGTACTCTTGCACCATATCATCCGTGATGTTTCCCGTTGACCAGACTCCGTAACCAATTGCCCAAAAGTGTTTTCCCCAATACCGTTTTTGCAGTTCGGGATATTCACTTTGTAACATTCTTGATGTTCTGCCTTTCAATCGTTTGACAATATCACTAATTGACTTTTTCGGAGCATATTCAATGTGCATGTGAACATGATCTTTACTGACTACGCCACTCAGGATTTTAACATCTTCCGAGTCGCAGATTTGTATCAGTAATTCTCGACATCGCTTTTGAATATCACCTTTCAAAACGTGGTAGCGATATTTTGTTACCCAAACTATATGTGCCGTTAAGCGAGAAACTGTATGACTGCCATATCTACTTTTATTCATATGGCTCTTTTATCACTTTCTAGAAGTGTGTAGCAACTAAAGTCTTGCACTGAAAGTGCATAGTTTTGAACTAACGGCTGTGACCAATAAATGTTCAAAACGCTTTTCGTAATTTGCGGAAAACCCTTTCAAAATCTTAGACTCGAATTTTAACACTAATCTTTATTTATCAAAAACAAATCAACTTCCAACAAAATTATATTTCAAACCATTTATGACAGATTTTCAAAATTTTATCGCCGAACGCATTGATAAAGTTCCGGTTTCGGGACTGCACAAATTTTTCGGCATCGCGGCTTCGATGCCGAATGTGATCTCGCTCGGTGTCGGCGAGCCGGATTTTCCGACACCCGCGCCGGTCGCGAAATTTGCTTTCGATGCCATTTACGAACGCGCAATCGGCTACACGGCAAACTCCGGTTTGATCGAACTGCGCGATATGCTCGCGGCGCATCTTAATAAACATTACCACGTAAATTACGCGCCGGAAGACGAAATTTTAATCACGGTCGGCGTGAGCGAAGCCTTAAAATGTATTTTTTCCGCACTTTGCAATGACGGCGACGAAATCATTGTGCCGCAGCCGTGTTTTGTCGCTTATGAACCCGAAATCATCTTCGCGGGCGGCGTTCCCGTTCCCGTAATTTGCCAAGTCGAAAATAATTTCCAGCCCGATCCGAAAGACATTCGCGCCGCCATTACGGAGAAAACAAAAGCGATCTTCATCGGTTATCCGAACAATCCGACGGGCGCGACGCTTTCCAGAGAAACTGCGCTCGAAATTGCTCGCATTGCCGAAGAACATGACATTTTGGTAATTTCCGACGAAATCTATGATCGGCTCGTTTACGGTGTGTCGCACGTCTGTTTTCCGGCTTTGCCGAATATGAAAGAGCGGACGATTTTGGTCGGCGGATTTTCCAAAGATTACGCGATGACCGGCTGGCGCGTCGGTTATATCTGCGCCAACAATGAATTAATGGAAGCATTTTCAAAAATTCATCAATACGCCGTAATGAGCGCACCGACGATCTCGCAATATGCCGCGCTCGCCGCACTCGAGATCGGCGAACCGTTCGTCCAAAAAATGCACACCGAATATGATCGCCGCCGAAAATTCGTCGTTTCTTCGTTAAACGAAATGGGCTTGGATTGCTTCGAACCGACGGGCGCGTTTTACGCCTTTCCGTCGGTTGCGAAAACCGGATTAAGCGGCGATGAATTTGCCAATAAACTTCTGATCGAAGAACAAGTCGCCGTCGTTCCCGGCAGCAGCTTCGGCGCCGGCGGCGACGATCACATTCGCATCGCGTATTGTAAATCCATTGAGCAGATCGAAAAGGCGTTTGAAAGAATGCGAAGATTTTTGGATACGATTTGAGAATAATTAGACGCGGATAAACGCTGATAAAGCGGATTTACGCAGATTATTTTAAAAAATCCGCGCAAATCTTTACAAATCCGTGTTTATCTGTGTCTAATTTATCTTGTTAAATGAAAAAAATTATTATCATCGGGGCAGGTTTGGGCGGACTTTCGGCGGCTTGCCGTTTGGCAAAATCGGGGTTTTCCGTAACAATTCTGGAAAAAAATAAAACTGTCGGCGGGAAAGTGAATCTGGTTGAAGCCGAAGGTTTTAAGTTTGACACGGGCGCGTCGCTTCTGACGATGCCGCACGTTTTTGAAGAACTTTTTGAATTTTGCGGCAGACACGTCGAAAATTACCTGCCCCTGCGAAGATTAGAACCGATCTGCCGTTATTTCTGGTCGGACGGCACGGTTTTCGACGCTTCCGAAAATCTGGAGAAAACCGAAAAACAGCTCGCGGACATCTCGCCCGAAGACGCAGAAAATTTCAAAAAATATTTTGCCGCTTCAAAAGAGAAATACGAGATCGCCGAACGCACCTTTCTGGCAAAAAGTCTGAACGAACTGCCCGAACTTTTAACCTTAAAAAATCTGCCGGATCTATTGAAAATTTCGAGTTTGAAAACTCTCGATAAATATAATAAACATTTTTTCAAATCCGAAAAAATCCAGCAGATTTTCAATCGTTTTGCGACCTATAACGGTTCTTCGCCGTATCAAGCTCCGGCGACTTTTGCGCTCATTCCGTATGTCGAAATGGGTTTGGGCGCGTGGTATGTGAAAGGCGGAATTTACCGGATTCCCGATGCTTTGAAAACTCTGGCACAGGAATTCGGTGCAGAATTTCGGCTCGGTGCGGAAGTCGAAGAAATCATCATAAAAAAAGGCGCGGCAAGCGGCGTTCGCCTGAAAAGCGGCGAGATTCTGGAAAGCGATTTTGTCGTCGCAAATTCCGACGCAATCGAAACTTACCGCAATTTGATCAAAAAAGACGAGCGGAAAATTTATACCGACAAAAAACTCGAAACAATCGAACCTTCGTGCGGCGGTTTTGTTTTGCTGCTCGGAACCAACAAAAAATTCGAACAACTCGCGCATCACAATATTTTCTTTTCCGCTGATTACAGAGCGGAATTCAGCGCGATCTTCGACAACAAACGTCCGGCAAAAAATCCGACCGTGTATATCTGCACGACTTCCCGAACGGACGATTTGCAGGCACCGGAAAATTGCGAAAATCTGTTCATTCTCGTCAACGCGCCGTCCGTGAGTTCGAAAACCGACTGGCAAAAAGAAGCGAAACCTTACCGCGATCTGGTTATCAAAAGATTGGAAACATTCGGTTTGGAAGGTTTAGAAAAGTCTATTATCTTCGAGCAAATCATCACGCCCGAAGATTTCGAGAAAAAATATCGCGCCAATCGCGGTTCGATCTACGGCATTTCTTCAAACGGAATTTTGTCGGCGTTTATGCGCGTTCCGAACAAGGCGAAAGACATTGAAAATCTATATTTCGTCGGCGGCACGACGCATCCCGGCGGCGGAATGCCGCTCGTTTTGCTGTCGGGAAAAATGGCGAGCGATTTAATTTTGAAAAATGAATCGGCACGATAGAAAAAAGGAGGCAAAATGAGCAGTAAAATCGAAAATTTATTAGAACAGGCAAGTTTCAATGAAGATGAAAGTTCGGCTGTTTCCGCCGAAACAAGTTTTTCCGGTAAAGCGGAAGGCGGAAGGCGAAAAGCTTTTTTTCCTTCTCAAAACAAAACTTTTGAATATTGATGAATGGGGCAAACACGGCTCGCTTTCTTCTTACAAACTTTTTGACGAAAGCGGTCAGTCGCTCGCTGATAAAAATTTATTTGTCGGGATTTTTATTCGGATTTCCCTGAAAGCGACGGGAAAATATGATTGGGTTCGCGTGATAGATATTTACGAAGCGGCAGACGAATTTGTGATTACGGTTCAACCGACTTTTGATCCGACCGAAGAAAAACCGGATAAAACCGTGATTTCGCATTTCTTCACGGATGCTTCGACCAATAATTTTTGCCTGCTGAAAAAAAACGAATCCGTCAAGTTTTACGTGATCGGTTTGAATGAAAAACGAAACACGAACGAAACGGAAAATATCGTCGAATCGGTTCGCAATCTGGCAATCAATATCGGTTCATCTCTAGGCTTTCAAAAAAACGAATGGGAAAATTTTACTCACAATTTCGTCAAATCCGCCGCTGAAGAAGAAAATATTTGAAGAGATTTGCAGATAGTCAATATGTCAGCACGAATGGAAAATGGATAATGTCAGAACACTGCCAAGCCCTTTTAAGTCATAGATTAAACAGAATTTAGAAGTTTTCTAATATTATCCATTTTTTATTTTCCATTCGTGCTTAGATATTTCCGATTTTTATTGCCCGGAATTTGTCGCGGGAGCGGTCGCCGCCGGAGTAGTTGCTGCCGGAGCGGTGGTCGGCGGTTGCGCGACACCGGTCGCTTGCAGATAGGTTGAATAAACATTTGATAAACGCTCGACCGCTGCCGGATCGCGCTGGGCAAGCATCGTGATTATCGTATCGCGCGCGTCGAAAACGGGTTTTATATTTCCGCGTTCGGTTTCGGTTAAAAATCCTTCATTGCCTTTTTCCTGCTCTTCATTAAGCCGCGTAAAGAAATTGCTCGCATTTTGCCGCGCAGGTTCGTATTCGCCGCGATTTGCTTCGACAATCGCGCCGGTCAGCAAACCTTTGATTTCAGATTGGCGAAGCCGGTTTTGCACGGCGGCAAGTTCGCTCTCGACCGACCATTTTTGCATCATCATCGGAATTAAACCGATCAAAAACGCGATCAATACAATCGCGGCAAAAATTCCCCAACGAATCAGCGGATTCGGCTCGGTTTTCTCCGTTATTTTAATATCTTCTCTGTCATTCATAATTTTTCTCCGGTGCAATTTTAAAAAATTACAGTTCTAGAATCAAATTTGTTTTCCTGACTTTGATAATAACATTTTCAGAGATTTTTTCACTTAATCCGGCTTAATTATTCAAAACCGAGTTTTACGCCGTAAGTTCCGGTTTTGCCGGTTTCCCATTCTTTTTTTCCGCTGATCGTTTGTGATTTTTTGCCGTTGTATTTTTTGCTGAGGCGGTGCAAAAGCTTGTCTTTTTTCTCTTTTTTCAGATAATTTTCGACATCCGCGGCTAAATCTTCGATTTTTACTTTATCCTTGATTATTCCCGTAATAACGCCCGGAACGGGAAGCAGATCAATCGGATTAAAGCCGGTCGCTTTTAATTTTTCGAGTATTTCTGGCAAAACCTTTTTCTTGAGAAAATCTCCGACCGAAGCATCGTGTACGTCGAGAAACTGAACGGCAATTGTTTGAATTTCACCGTCAATTTCGATGATTTTGGCGTCTTCCGCACCGAAACCGTTTTCACCGGAACCGAGTGCGCTGACATCGAGCTGAATCGAATCGCTCAATTCTTTTTTCTCGGCGAGATAAAAGTCCTTGCCCGAATTTTTCCATTGCCATTCGCCGTTCGCCGGTTTTGTGATAATTGCCGTATTCGGTTTTCCCTTGGCATCTTTGTATGCAATATAAAAAATCAGCCGAAAATTTCTTTTACTGCTTTTTTTGGAAAACTTCGGAAATATTATTCCTTGAATCGTTATAATCTTTTTTGCCATAACTATGCTCCTACATTTAAAGATTTTGTTTGTAAAAATTAGAACAGATTTTAGCAGATAATTTGCGTATGATTTTTCAGAGTATGACCGTTTCTTCTGATCCGGTGATTATTTATAAGACAAAATAAAAGATATTATACAGTTTTTTAATTAAATTAAAGAGATGTTAATGTCAGAATATGCAGAATTTCAGGCATTATTGAAAAATTTTAGAGGGCGCGGGTTCGAGCTTCTTGTTAAAAAAAAGACCGGACAATTTGTATAATGTCCGGTCTTTTTATGTTTTGATTCCGATTTTCTAAAAAATTAGAAACTGTTATAGTTTGCCACCGGATAATCTCCGTTGGATCCGAACGGAACGCTTACTGCGCCGCTCGTTGATCCGAGAAACCAGAACGTGCTTGCTCCGGCTGTCGCACTCGGTCGCCAAATGGCAAAATCCGTTTTTCCGTCGCCGTCATAGTCGCCCTGTGCGACGAAATCAGTTGCTGATACACCGAAAGTCGCAAAATTAACCGTCGAATTTTGGCTCGATAAATAATGCCACTGCAATGCTCCGGCGATACCTCTGACTGTAGCAATATCGGTTTTGCCATCTCCGTCATAATCACCCGGAACGATAAGATCGGTCGGGGTTCCGAAAGCTGTAACCGAAGTCGAACCTGTCGAATTTAACATCCAGAAATTTGCTTGTCCGCCGCCGCCATTTCTTTGAATAACAAAATCACCTTTGCCGTCGCCGTCATAATCGCCCGGTGCCGGAAAATCGCCATTTTGTCCCCACGGAACATAGGTGACATTTCCTGACGGATTATTCAAAGTTCCGCGATAAAACCAAGTGCTCGGATCTCCGGCATTTGCCCCTGAACGATAAACTGCGACATCCGTTTTGCCGTCGCCGTCATAATCGCCGACGACTCTCGGATTATCACCCGTCTGTCCGAAATTTTCGATGCGAAGCGTAAATCCATTGCTCTGCAAAATATAAAATGCGGCTTGTCCGGGCGTTCCTGCTCGCCAGACGGCAATATCGGTTTTATCGTCGCCGTCATAATCTGACGGAACAAATGTGTCGGAAGCAATTCCCCATTGAAAAGCCGAAGTCGTGCCGACACCGTTCAGAGCATAAAACCAGGTCATCTGCCCGGTTGGACCGCCGCCGGTATTTCTGACGACAGCAAAATCAGTTCTGCCGTTGCCGTCAAAATCCACGACGTTTTGCGTCGGTGCGGTAGATTGGCTGACAATGCTCGCCCAGCTGGTTCCGAGGCGGATTCCGTCAACCCTAACAGTCGGTGAAGTTGCCGCCGAACCCTGACGAAGAGCGACCGTTCCGGGATTAACATCTGTTGCCGTAACGTCTATTGCAGATATTGTCGCTGCCGGTTCGGTTGCCGGTGTCGTCGTGCTGACAAAAAGATCAACCGTATCATTGGTCGCGCCGTCAACGATCGTGTATTTGACAATTACCAGATAGGTCGTGTTCAAAGCATATGAGAAAGGTGTAAAGGCAACAGTTGCCGCCGACGTTCCGGCTTTTGAAATACCGAATGCAATGTTATTGGTTGCATCTTTTTTGATGAAAACTCTTCCTCTGAATGCCGTTCCAATCGGGTCGGGCGATAAATGGAAAAAATATCCGCCGACCGGATCAACCGCCGCTTCGCTGGCATTCACCAGAAATCCGGCATAGACCGAGCCGCTCGATTGAACGGCAAAAGCCCGGTTTACGTCTTCGCCGCTGACTCCCAGGGCAGCGGCATTACCAACGCCCGACGAGGGATAATTAATCAGAGTCAATCCCGGAGTTACCGTAACAATCGAGTTAGTTCCGCCGACACTATGTGCCACCCAATTATTTTCGGTTAATAAAGCACCCGGCGCGTAGGTGAAATCCTCGACCAGCACCGGTGTTTGAGCAAAAACAATCGTATTTATCAGTGTTATGAATGTGAGTATCGCTAAGATACTAAAAATATTTTTTTTCATATTTGTCCTCTTTTTAATTTAATCTTCTCAATATTAAGGGGAATTTCAAGTGTGAAAAACACACGAATTTACACACTTTTCAGAATCATTTTTATAATTAATTTAGTTGTAAATTTTATTAACGAAATAATAACATAAATTCGTCAAAAACCGACATTTAAAAAATCTTAAAATTAACATAAATTTTTGTTACAATTGATAAAAATTCAGCGAGGTCAAAAAAACAATGCGTTTCAGAATGTTTTTTATTCTAATAATTTTCATTTTTACTACTTTGACAGCGGTTCAGGCACAGGTTGAAGAACCACCTCCCTTGATAGAAGATAAGAATGAAATCGTAAGGATCGAAACCCGGCTGGTTGATGTGCCGATTGTCGTGACGGACAAGGGCGGAAAACCTCTGCTTAATCTGAAGCCGGCGAATTTTCTTGTTTATGAAGACGGCAAAAAACAGGAAGTAGCTGAATTTTCAACCACGACCGAACCTTTTGAAGTCGCGCTGCTGCTCGATACATCCGGTTCGACACGCGGCGATTTAAGACTTATCCAACGCGCCGCCGCCGGGTTTATCAGTTCTCTGCGCAGCGGCGACAGAGTTTCGATCGTCGCCTTTAAAACCGCGGTCAGAGACGGCAAATCCGTTGCCGTGAGCGATGTTTTAACGACTCTGACCGATGACCGGACAAAATTAAATAATACTTTGACGGAAGTTAAAACCAGCAACGGAACGCCGTATTACGACGGTTTATTGAGCATTGTTGATAAGGTTTTCGGCGGAAAACCGGATGATAAATTTCGCGGCAGACGGGCGATTGTCGCGCTGACCGACGGCGTTGATTCGACCAGCGATTCCGATTTTGAAGAGGTGCGCGAAGAATTAGAAGCAAGCGGCGTTGCCGTTTATTTCGTGCAGGTTGATACGCGCGAGTATTTTGAAGAAGAATTATTAGGCGATTGCCAGACTTCGCTGCGCTTTTCGACGGCGCAAATCAGGCGTTATTACCGGATTTTTTACCCGAAATCGAATGAAAAGGTCAGCGATTTTTGCAAGCTCGGCGATTTTGAACGCCTCGATATCAGCAAAAGTCTGTATCAATTAGCTAATTCCGAAATGCAGAATCTGGCAAAAAAATCGGGCGGCAAGGTTTTCCCCGTCAGCAGTTTAAATGAAGCGCGTTCCGCTTTTAGCGAAGTCGCCGCCGAACTCGGCACGAAATACTCCCTGGGTTATTATTCGACCAATCAAAAGCTCGACGGCAGCTACCGGAAAATCCGCGTCGAACTCAAAGGCGTTCCACCCGGCGCACAACTCCGCGCCCGCGACGGCTACACGGCACCGGAGAATTAGTTCAAAGTTCAAAGTTCAAAGTTTAAAGTTTTTAGACTTTGAATTTTTGCGAAGCAAATTTTAGACTTTGAACTTGTAACTTTGAACTTTGAACTTAAAATTATGAGCATAAAATTTAATCGAATCGTTTTAATGGTTTTAGACAGTGCGGGAATCGGCGCGATGCCCGATGCTCCCGAATGGGGCGATGCAGGCGCGGACACTCTGGGGAATGTTTTAAAATCACGCAAAGTTGATTTGCCGAACCTGCAAAAATTGGGTTTGGGAAATATCCGCGAGTTAAATGAACTTCCGGCAATCGCGAATCCCAACGGTTCTTTCGGCAAATGCACGCTGAAATCGAACGGCAAAGACACGACGACCGGACATTGGGAAATGGCTGGAATCATTCTCGAAAAAGCTTTCCCGACTTTTCCGAAAGGTTTTCCGCCGGCGGTAATTGATGAATTTGTCGAAAAAGCGGGCATACCCGGAATCTTAGGAAATATTCCGGCATCGGGAACGGAAATCCTCAAACAGCTCGGTGAAGAACACGTTAAAACCGGCAAACCGATTGTTTATACTTCCGCCGATTCGGTCTTTCAAATCGCCGCGCACGAAGGCGTAATTCCAATTGAGAGGCAATACGAAATCTGCGAGATCGCCCGCCAAATGCTCGACGGCGAACAATTTCGCGTCGGTCGCGTCATCGCGCGTCCGTTCGTCGGCGAAACGGCTGAAACATTTACGCGCACCGAGAATCGCCACGATTATGCCGTTCCGCCGCCGGACGAAAACCTTTTGCCGCTGCTCAAAGAAAAAGGTTTGGATGTCGTCTGCATCGGCAAGATCGCTTCGATCTACGATTCGGTCGGTGTCACCGAAGATTTGACGGCGAAGAATAATGCCCAATCAATTGACCAGACGATCAACGCTTTAAATGCCGAAACACGCGGTTTGATCTTCTCGAATCTGGTTGATTTCGATATGCTCTACGGACATCGCCGCGATACCGAAGGCTATGCCAAAGCCTTAGAAGATTTCGACAAAAGAATTCCCGAAATTTTCGATGCGATGAACGAAGACGATCTCATCATCATCACCGCCGACCACGGCAACGATCCGACTTTTCCCGGCTCGGATCACACCCGCGAATACGCGCTTTTGCTGGTTTACGGCAAAACCGCCAAACAAGGCGTAAATCTAGGCACAAGACAATCTCTTTCCGACATCGGTCAAACGATTGCAGAAAATTTTGGAATTGAATTAAAAGACGGCGTGAGTTTTTTAAAGGAAATTTAAAATATGTTCGCCAAAATCCGCGACCTGATGCGTGAAAAAGTTCGAAATCTCGAATATGTGATGACGATTCACGCTGAAGAAGAAATGGGAAACGACAATCTTTCCATATTCGATGTCGAAAACGGAATTCTCACGGGCGAAATCGTTGAACGTCAGAAAGAGGCGGAAACTGACGAATGGAAATATTTACTTGCTGGAAAAACGCTTGACGAAACGGATATAATTGTCGTAGTAAAACTGAGTTTGACCGATACGCTCGTCATCATAACGGTTTATTTAGAAAATTATGAACTCGAAAACTAATGAAATAATTTGCGATGTCTGCGGGAAAAACGGTGCGAGAATAATTCACGTTTCCAAGAGTTACGGCAAAGGCGAAAATTTGCTCGTTATCGAAAATGTTCCCGTCATTTCCTGTCCTCATTGCGGCGAAAGTTATTTGACTGCAAAAACCTTACGGGAAATTGAAAATATCAAAACCAACCGCACTAATATTGCTATCGAACGCCCTGTTCCCGTTGCTGTTTTTGCTTAATTTCTTCGTAATCGAATAGGTCATTGCTCAAGATTTCAGCTTCGAATCAAAAGACGGTGTGGGTTTTTTAGAGGAAATCTAACAAAACATTCAGAAAGAAAATTATGCTGTTAAAAAGAATCTCGCAAGTAAATCTTTTATTTATTCTCGTTTTAACATTTTATTGTGCTGAATCAAATGCTCAAAACAGAAGACACGATCAGCCGCTGTCCGAAGAACTGTATAAAATCTTGGATGAAAAACAGGAACTTTTAAATCAGGATTTGTCTGCTTCCAAAGATCAAGAATGGGTTGGAGTTTATTATCAAGGCGATCATCATCCGACGCGATTTATAGTTACGCCGAACGCCGGGTTTTTAGTGACTTCAAGTAATCATACTTTCTCTCCTTCCTGGATAAATTACGGAAAAATAGAATTTAAGGATAATTACTTGAAAATTTATCCCGAATTGGAAAAAGGGAATCAATACGCACACTTGATGCCGACAGAATTCTCTTATATCAGATGGGACGAAACACATTTTTTGGTTCCGCCCGATAGATTGATTGATTTTGCATACGCCGTTCATTCGGAATCCAATAACGAAATTATGCAGTATTTTGCCAGAGGTATGTATTCCGACGCTTCGCGAAAAGGTTTGCCGAATTTGCCGGACAAATACCAAAAAATTCTCACAATGAAATCAGTAAAGCCGAAAATTATTGCAATTGATGATAAGAAAGAAAATTTCTATGACGGCAAATTTACCTTAAACGCCGGTCGCGAACAAGGTGTTAATGAAGGAATGGTTTTCTACTATACAAAATCAAAAAATTTCTTTGCTCTGAGAGTTTCCGAAGTAAATGAAAAAACTTCAAAAGCAAGTATAACAACAATCGGCGGAAGCGGCGATGAAAATTTCTCGCCAAAAATCGGAATGAAATTAACGAGTAAGGTTACAGAAACTTCTTCACCAAATGATTTTCTGCCTTAAAATGTTGTTATAGAGCTTTATCTTCAATACCAAAGTTTTTGCGGAAAATTTCGGTTTTCAGTTAAAAGCCGACAGAGAGTTTTTTGAGTAACATTATAAAAAAGACAAATTTGATAAAATGATTTGATTTTTAACCTACAAACTTTCCAAAAGCGATTCCGCTTCGCACTTTGTGTCTTCATCTTCGAGTTCGTGATTTTTGTTCGGCGGTGCGTTCAGAATCCATTCCAGATGCTCGCGTGCCTTCGCTTTTTCGCGGTTTGAAAGATACGCTTCGGCGAGAAAAAGATGATTGAGAAAAAACTTCGGACCCAAACTCACAGCCTTTTCCAGACATTCGATTCCCTTTTTATTACTGCCGATGGAAAACGGAAATCCCGGCGCTTTGTTATACAGTCTGCCGAGAACGCGCCACGCGCCGCCGTAAAAATAGCTCTCGTCGAGTTCAATGGCGCGTTCCGCCGCCGCCTTGATCGGATTAATCAGCGCGAGGCTCTGCATAATTCCCTTTTCCTGCCCGAACGCGCCCCAATTGACCGCCAGCCAGAAATTCGATTCCACGGAATCTTCGTTGATTTCGATGCCTGTTTTTCCGCATTCGACGCCTTCGTCAAAAAAAGCGAGTTTGTCGTCCGCATCCTCTGAATATTCGCCGAACCAGTAATTGATCTCCGATAAAAGCCCGTAAGCCCAATCGCATTCGGAATCTTCTTCGACAAGCGCAAAAAGTTCATTCCGCGCCGTTTCCAGATTCTCGTCATCAAGCTCGCGCTCGTCAATCAGTTTCCGCACCTTTTGGAATATTTTTTCGTGATTCATAGAAAATTAAATTCGTCCTAAATTCTAAAAGCACTGCGTCTATCATAAATCGGTATCAAAAAATGTCAACTGTTATAACATTCGCTGGCTATTTGTCTAAACCTATATCAAACTGCGACAATATAAACAATGAATTTGAAATTAAACGATACTTTTACCAAAGAACTGCCCGCTGATCCGAATACGGAAAATCGCGTCCGCCAAGTTACGAACGCGGCTTTTTCCTACGTTACGCCAAAGATTCCGGGCAAACCTTTATTGATTCATTCTTCACCGCAAATGCTCGAAGCAGTGGGTTTAACCGAAAAAGATGCAAAGTCCGAAGAATTTTTGAAAGTCTTTTCCGGCGCGGAAATTTATCCCGATACGAATCCGTTTGCGATGTGCTACGCCGGACATCAATTCGGGAATTGGGCTGGACAACTCGGCGACGGTCGGGCGATCAATCTTTTTGAAGTCAATCACAAAGGTTCACAATGGGCTTTGCAGCTCAAAGGCGCGGGCAAAACGCCGTATTCACGCGGCGCAGACGGACTCGCGGTTTTGCGTTCTTCGATTCGTGAATATCTTTGTAGCGAAGCGATGTTTCATCTCGGCGTTCCGACGACGCGCGCCCTTTCGCTGGCGCTGACGGGCGACGATGTTCTGCGCGATATGCTTTACGACGGAAATCCCGAATTCGAAAAAGGCGCAATCGTTTGCCGCGTTGCGCCGACGTTTATTCGTTTCGGTAATTTTCAGATTTTCGCGTGGCGGCAGGATTTGGAAAATTTGAAGAAATTGACCGATTACACGATCAAACATTTTTATCCGCATCTTGGCGAACCATCGAAAGAAACTTACATCGCGCTTTTCCGCGAAATCACCGAAAAAACGCTCGATCTGATGATTCATTGGGAACGCGTCGGTTTTGTTCACGGCGTGATGAATACGGATAATATGTCAATTTTGGGTTTAACGATCGATTACGGTCCATACGGCTGGCTCGAAGATTACGACCCGAATTGGACACCGAACACGACCGATGCCGCGCAAAAACGCTACCGTTACGGCAATCAAGCCGCGATCGGCGTTTGGAATTTGATGCAATTGGGAAACGCGCTTTATCCGCTGATCGAAGATGCCGCGCCGCTCGAAGAAATCTTGAATTTTTATCAAACGAATTATTTGCCGAAACACATCCGAATGATGTCGGACAAATTAGGTTTGAAAACGGAAGCCGAAACGGATTTTATTGTCGAATTGGAACAATTGCTCTTTCAATCGGAAATGGATTTAACGCTATTTTTCCGCAATTTAAACAAATTCGATGAAGATAATCCAAACGAATTTTGGACACTTTTAGAAGCATCGAGCTATTCCGAAACGCTCGAAAAATTCAAAGAAAAATGGACGCGCTTTTTCTCAACTTACGCCGAAATCCTGATCGCCGAAAACCGCGCAAAAACGGAAAGAATTTCACAGATGAATCGCACAAATCCGAAATACGTTCTGCGAAATTATATGGCACAATTAGCAATTGATGCGGCTGACAAAGGCGATCATTCGATTGTTGACGAATTATTCAATCTGCTTCTAAAACCATACAACGAACAACCCGAATCAGAAAAATGGTTTGCCTTGCGCCCCGATTGGGCAAAAACAAAAGTCGGCTGTTCGATGCTTTCGTGCAGTTCGTGATTGATTAGACTTTTTCTGTCAATAGCTGCTTTTGCCGACTAATTTTCCGTAAATTCGCCCGTTGCCGAGATAGTCGCGGAAGATGTTCCCATTGAAGTAGAACCTGTTTTAGAAGAATCCCAGGAAACTTTCAGAATGTTCATCTGAACTACTTTTTCAGTTGTTCCTTTGTTGATCGGTTCACCTATTTCGGCGTTGGTTAACTGCGTATTTTTTAATTCTTGGGGAACTTCGACATTAACCGAAACAATGTAAAAATCATCTTCGTCCTGATAAGTTTGCCATTTGATCAGAGCCTTTTCCTTCGGGTCACCAACCGGGATTTCTTTGGAAAATTCCTTTGTATTTGTCAGCGGAGCATTGGCTAATTTTTCAGGCAGTTTAGATTTTAGGTCGAAACTCTTAAAAACACCTTTCGGAGTAGATTTGGTCTGACAACCGATTAACAGGAAAAAAAAGCACATAACGATTAGGAATTTTGGATTTAGAAGATTTTTCATATTTTGTATTCTCAAAAAAAACAGCCGAATTTCATCAAACTCAAATTAAATAACGTGAATTCGATATAAAAAATGTAGATTTAGTCGGTGAAACCGACGTTATATTTGTAGCCCACAACGCCAGTTGTGGGAACGATTAGAGGTATGTTTCAAGCGGCTCTGATAACCGCGACATATATTTTATGTCGCCATTTTCAATGGCTTTATGAATAATTTGACAATTATTCCCACAATTGGCGTTATGGGCTACAAATATGTTGCCGTCTTCGACGGCTTATATCGAATTCACGTTAAATATACCGTTTTTATGAAATTTTACCTATATTTTCGATTAGATTGCCTAGATCATCTTTCATTTGCCCCGTCTTTGTTGATGAAACTTCAAGTTGGCAGTTAAAGGATATTGGACTAACCGCTTTAACTGATTTTACGCAAAAAGCGTAATTTTAACCGCAAAGGTCGCCAAGATCGCAAAGTTTTTTACTATAATTTTTTGCTTTTATCGGGAATTCGATATTTTCAAATTTATTACCGAAAAATGCAAATATTCATTTGAAGATAAAGAAATTCAGACAAAATTTTATCCTTTGTTTTATCCTTTGCGCTCTTGGCGACCTTTGTGGTTGAATCTTTTTTGATTTACGTAACATCAGTAAATAATCTTACTTTTGGAAATCAGACGGTTACTTAATTTTGCTTTTTACTCTTTTTCGGCTTTTTCGGTTCGGTAAAAAGATTTGCCGTGTATTTTTCGTATAATTCAAACAAAAAGACCATTCGATTTGCCTCGCTCGTAAAGGCGTTTGGACGATAGGCAAGGTCAACACACTTGTCTAAGTCGTTGTGCGCTTTGACGAGCGCGGGCGGCATTGTCAGCGGATCATAAAGATCGGCTAATGAACTGTTTGGAAATTCTGATCTCGCCTCCAAAACTCTTTGGGCGGCGGTTTCGATTGCTTTGATCTGCTTTTCGCCCGGATTTTCGGGAAACGGGAAATTGTTGTAAACGATGCTGGCAGAATATCTGTAATCACTTTTCAAACGACCACCGACATTTTTCACCCAAGTTATGTGCATCAATGAAGTTATAACTCCGAAATGATAAATTGTTGCGTCGTTAATCATCAAAGAGGAACTTGAAGTGATTGCATCGGAGATAAATCCGATTGGAATATATTTACGATTTTCTGAACTTGTTTTTGGCACAAGGATATAATTTTCAGCTATTGTAGTTTCTCTAAATAGCCAAGACGTTGAAGCAAATTGTTGAGATGATTTGCTGTTTTCACGAAATTCTTTAACTTGTCTGACTTTTTCTAAAACTAAAGGCATTGACCTAATTTCTTCAGGTTTAATATCAATTAACCACAAGCAATATTGCGCGTAGCGATTGATGAAACTATGTCCAGTAATCCAAGGCTTAAACCATTTAATAGAATTGGGTTCTTGCTTAATAAATTCTAAGAATTCTTTTTCTGAAAAAGCTAAAATTCCATTATCTAAAGGAGTAATGCCTTCAATCATTTTCGGAACATTACATATTGGCATTGTTTTTTTATGCAAGACAATATCTTTTGCATCTACCAAATACGGATTTATATTCGCGGCTTTTACTGCGTGAGCTTCACCTTTGATATTTTCATATTCATAAATAGTTTTATTTGCTGTATCAAAATTGGCAAAACCTATTATCACGCAATAAACTGCGGCGTTTCCTTTTGCTTCGTTGCTCCATTTGAAAGTTCGATGAGCGAAATGGATTTTGATATTGTGTTGATTGAAAAGTAAATCCCACAAAATCCCAACTTGTTCGCCTTGTGAAATTGAATTGGTTGAAACAAAAGCAACTTTGATATTTGTGTTTTGAATAAGTTGAGCCGCTTTCAAATACCAAGCCGTTACATAATCTAAAACGCCTGCGCCTTTCACATTGGCAAATATTTCCATATCTGTTTTTTGTTGTGAATTTTGCTCTTTCTTTCCCAAAAACGGCGGATTGCCCAAAATAAACGAAAGTTCATCTTTTGCAACAACGGTTTCCCAATCAATCTGTAAAGCGTTGCCGTGAACGATTTTGGCGGATTTTTTGAGCGGAAGACGGACGAAATATTGACCGAATTCGTTGCTGATCTGCATATTCATCTGATGGTCAATCAGCCACATCGCAACTTCGGCAATGCGGGCGGGAAATTCTTCAAACTCGATGCCGTTCATCATATCAACTTCGAGCAGAATAATGTCGTTGACGTTCAAAACGGCTTGTCCCGATTTCCGCAATGCCCGTAAAATCTCGATTTCGAGCAGACGCAATTCCCGATAAGTAATGACCAAAAAATTTCCGCAACCGCACGCCGGATCGAGAAATTTGAGCCGACTCAGCTTTTCGTGAAATTCCTGTAATTGTTTTCGATTGTCTTTGACGTTTTGAAATTCCTTCCAAAGATCGTCGAGAAAAAGCGGTTTGATGAGTTTCAGAATGTTCGTTTCAGACGTGTAATGCGCTCCCAAATTTCGGCGTTCCTTCGGATTCATTACCGATTGAAACATCGAACCGAAGATCGCGGGCGAAATCTTGCTCCAATCCAGATAACAGCAATCGAGCAAAGATTGCCGCATTTTGCCGTCGAAACTCGCCATCGGCAAAATTTCTTCAAACAATTTGCCGTTGACGTAAGGAAAATCGGCTAATTGTTCATCAAGATTCGTAAAGCGATTTTTTTTCGGCGTGTTGAGAACCTGAAAAAGTTCTTGAAGTTTGGCGGCAAGATCGCTTCCGTCTTCGCTCGTGCGCTGTTCGATAAATTCCTGAAACTGCTGTTTATTGAAAATCGTCGTATCTTCGGCAAACAAACAAAACAAAATACGGACGAGATAAACTTCCAAAAAGTGTCCGTTGTAGCCGATTTCTTCAAGGCGGTCGTGAAGTTTGCCCATCAATTCGGCAGCTTTGATGTTTGCCGGGTCTTGCTCTTTATAAACTTTTTTCTGATAACCGAGCAGATAACCGAAATGCTGAACATTTTGAACGAGTTCGCGCAAGTTGAATTCAACGGTCGAATTTTCTTCGAGGTCGTAAAGCCGAAACTTTTCAAAATCGCAAACCAAAATGTATTTCGGCAGATCGCCGTCTTTGATGCCGGGAAAATAATCTTTGGCTTGGCTGTGCGCTTTTTCGAGATTTTTCCCGCGAGATTTAAATTCAATAAGAATTACACCCTTCCACAAAAGGTCAATAAAACCTTGTCGTCCGTCTTCCTTTTTGACCGTCTGCTCAAAAGTCGCCACGCGCCGCCGTGCAATGCCGAACACATTAAAAAATGCGTCCATAAAAGATTTCGCTTCGGCGTGTTCGTTAAAATCATTTTCCCATTCTTTGGAAAATTCAATTGCGCGGGTTTTAATTTCGTTCCAACTGAGTGCCATATTTTTGAGATTTAGAAAATTGCTTTAGATATTCAAAATAGAATTAGTCAACAAGTTGTTGACTAATTAAATAATGACTCCAGCTTAATTGTCCAGACGATACAAAGAATTTTGAAAACTGATTAGGTCAAAAAAAACTCCCCTCCTTTTCTCAGGAGGGGAGTTTTTGGTATAAAAGACCTAATCAGTTACAAAAATTCCTAAACTACTTTTAATCTGAAAGTTACGAGAGATTTTAGATTTTCATAATATCTTAAAACTTTTGCCTAATACACTTTATCCTTAGAAAATAGGCAATAAACGGAACGCAGGATATTATCCGAACACCGTAAAACCTTCTTTAATTTTGTCAGCCGGAGTTTCTACTGCCCCAAGCGTTTTCGATGGTTTGCCCGTTATAAAACACCGCCTCTTTTGCGTCCTTCGATTTGGTAAAAATCAGAATATTATGTTCTCGGGGGATTTGTTTCAAAAGGTCAAACGGAACTGCCGGCTATTTTGATGACGGCATTGATGCAAGCGTATCTGCTAATTTCTCGACGACAAACAGAAGCGTTCTGCCTGATTCGTGAAATTGTCCGGCGAGTGCTTGATCTTCGGCGGTGCCGCAGATGTCTGAAATTCCCTGAATTTGAAAAAGAAACGGTTTTAATTCGGGTTTGGTGCGAAATTCGACTTCCAGAGCGACTAATCCGGCGCGCAGGTTTCTGATGCTTTGAAGCACGTTTCGCTTAAATTCCGTGTTTTTATCGGCAATTTCCTTTGAAGCCTTTTTTTCTCTGACGGCTTTATCAATATCTTCGATGCCCTTGGCAATTCCGCCTAAATTATAGAGAAATTTCGTCGTGTTTTTTATTTGAATCGAAACCTTTTCCGCGCCCGGTTTTAAGTTGGTAACCGATACCGCCGGCTTTGGAGTCGGTTTCGGCTTGACCGTTCGGTTTCGGTTTCTCTGCGCCGAAACGGAAAGCGTCAAACAAACTAAAAAAGTAAAAATTACGGCGAATTTCATCAAATGTTTATTTATTTTCATAACTGCTTTTTCTCTTGATTCGTCAAAATGCTAAGAAAATCTTATCATTAAATTAAAGATGCGCGAAAGACAGTTACAAGTTCGCCG
>JBBRVS010000025.1:0-39567 GCA_038246645.1 Pyrinomonadales bacterium | reverse complement strand
TATTGCAAGTCTAGGGTTGCCGCTTGAAATTTTATAAATTCTGTCAATATATTCGTGATTTCTTATTCCAAAACTTTCTAAAATTTTCTCAATTTCTTCTTTGGAAAACCTCTGCAATTCAATTTCGGATGAAGCATAATGTTTGGTCTCGTTTCTTACTTGATTAAGGGCATAATCTCTAACAGTTAGAACAATTTTTATCTTTCGAGTATCAGTTTGCTCACTAATCAGTCGTAAAATATGAGAAAGCTGAGTAAGACGATTAGCATCATCAACCACAATTAGATATTCTCCGTCAGCACCAAAATAAGCCTTAAGATTTTCATATAAATCAAGTTTTTTATTGATAATGCAAAAAGGCTGGAAGTTTGTGTTTGAATCAACAAATTCCTTCAAAGATTCTAACGCCAATTTTGATTTTCCTACTCCGGGCTTGCCTGAAATGATTACTAAATTCTGACTTTCTAATGCTTCAAGAATTTGTTGTTTTTCAGTTTCTCGGAATAGAAAATCATTATCAAGTGGAGTTGCAAATTTACTATTTTGATAATCATTTACAAAATCTGTTGGTTTGAGTATTTGTCCGGTATCTAATTCAATTCCCAAAAATTCTTTCGCCAAAGGTTGAAATTTTTGGTAGAGATCGAATGAAAGTGTATCTAAGTCAAGAAATTCAACTATGCAACCTTTATCTTGTCCTTTTTTGATTAAAGCGGTTTTGTCTTTTTGCGATAATTTTCTATTACAAGTAAGTATTATCTTTTCAACCTCAATGAGTGGAACTCCCGTTTTAGATTCATCAAAACATTCATCTAAATCGGCAGAAAATTTCGCCAGAAGTCCTCTTTTTTCAGTTGTAGCTTCAACAAAAACATAACTTCCATTATTCAGAGTTATGAGCGTATCAGGTTGCCCCGTGCGAGTTTTAGCTTCACCTGCAACTGAACCGACAGAATTTATTTCTTTTATATCTAAAATTCTGTGAAGAAAAGAATCACAAAGTTTCTGGAAGTTTCCTTGGTCAATGCTCATAAGAGCAGTTTGGATTTGGTCTAATTTGGACATAAAGCAAAACTCTCACAATTATTAAATTTGAGTATATTTTAATTCAATTTTGAATAATCAGGAATAACTAAACAAACATTTTTCCCCGGAATCAAAATGCCTTTTGCGCTCGAAGATTTTTCAAATTTTCAAATCGTCAATATCTATCACATTAACGGTCGAATCTACGTTTTGAAAATCGTCCCAATCATCGGTTAATAAATCGGCGTTGGCATATTTGGCGGAAGCGAGAATTATTGCATCGGGAAGTTTTATCTTTTTGATTTTTTTTTTGCGGTAGATGATGGCTTGGTCAGCGATTTCCTTGTTGATTTCGACAATTTCCACACTATTAAAAAACTCGTCTATCAAGTCTTTTTCCGATTGGTTGGGGAATTCATACGCATAGACCTCCATATAAGTGATGATTGAAACATAAAATTTATCGTATTTTGAGCGTAATTTTGTGAGGTCAATCTTTCCTTTGGAAAAGAAGATTATCAAATTGCTGTCAAGAATAGATTTATTCCCATTCATCTCTTAGTTTCCTTTGCCACTCGACAGGGTTTTCAATATCTTGAAACATATTTGCTTTCTGCATTTTTTCAAGAACGGCGAATAATTTATCTTTTTTCGATTCGTCCGAAACTTTCGGTTCTTCATCCAAAATCGTTACAAGAGCGCGTTGAGGTTTTTTCAGACGAATCTCGGTGAGCAACTCGATTTTGCCGTTTTCACTCACAATTGCTTCTAATGTTTGAATCATAATGTTGAAATTTTAGCACAAAATTTTGCGACTTACACAAACATTTTTCCCGGATTCAAAATGCCGTTCGGGTCGAAGACTTTTTTGATGTTTTTCATAATCGAAAGCGTCGGCGCGTCAATTGCCAGATCTAAATAGGCGGCTTTGACGTAGCCGATGCCGTGTTCGCCGCTGATCGAGCCGCCAAGCGCGACCGACAACTCAAAGGTTTCTTTGACGCACATTCGGGCGCGGGCGATTGAGTCTAAATCATCTTTGTTACACAAAAAATTGACGTGAATATTGCCGTCGCCGGCGTGTCCGAAATTAGCGACGAAGATGTCGTGTTTACGGGCGATTTCCTCGACTCCGGTAATCAATTCGGGAACGCGTGAGCGCGGAACGACGACATCTTCGTTGATCTTCAAAGTGCCGTATTTCATCAAACTCGGAGAAATGGCGCGGCGTGCGTCCCAGAGTTTATTTTCTTCGTCTTTGTTTTCCGAGCGCAGAATATCGAAACCGCCGTTTTCCATTAAGATTCGCTCGACGAGTTTCGATTCGCGCTCGACCTGTTGCGTTTCGCCGTCAACCGCAACGAGAAGAACGGCTTGCGCGTCGCTTGAAAAACCGAAGGCAAAATTTTCTTCGATCGCGCCGATGCAGTTGCGGTCAATGACTTCCATCGCCATCGGCAGCAAACCGTGCGGCGTGAATTTCGTCAGAACTTCGCAGGCTTCTTCCATTGTCCGAAACGAAGCGCGAACGGTCGCGGTCGCTTCCGGCATCGGCAATAATTTCAGCGTCGCTTCGGTGATAATTCCCAAAAGTCCTTCCGAGCCGCACATCAAACCCGTCAGATCGAAACCGACGACATTTTTTACCGTTTTGCCGCCCGTTCTGATGACATCGCCCGTCGCGGTAACGATTTCCAAGCCCAAAACCGAATGTTTCGTCACGCCGTATTTCGGCGTTCGCATTCCGCCCGCATTTTCGGCGATGTTGCCGCCGATAAACGAATCTTTATAACTCGCCGGATCGGGCGGGAAAAGAAGTCCGTATTTTTCAACCGCTTGCTGCAAATCAAAAGTCGTCAGTCCCGGCTGGCAAATGACGTAAAGATCGTCCGCATTTATTTCGACGATTTTGTTCATTCGGTCAGTTCCGATGACGATTCCGCCGTCAACCGGAACCGCGCCGCCCGTGTAGCCGACACCGCCGCCGCGCGCCGTGACGGGAAAAATCTCGGAATTGGCAAGTTTTAAGATTTCCGACATTTCCTCGGTTGTTGCGGGAAAAACAACCGCTTCCGGCGGAAATTTCTCCTTCACCGCATCCGCGCCGTACGGCTCGACCTTTTCCGGCTCGATTAAAACATTTTCCGTGCCGACAATCTTTTGTAATTGTTCTAAAACTTCGGGTTTTGAAGCGTTTGTCGTGGCTCGCGGTTTGGCGTTGAAATGGATTGATGAATACATAAACTAGATTTTACCTTTGTTAATAATATTTAGCCTAAATGTTATTATAAATATTCATTTATAAACCAACTATTTGTAGAATATGATTTATGAAAATTAAAAGATTTAACACAATTGTTTCCATCATTTTATTTGTGCTGTTACTTGGACAAACAGCCCCTTCACAAAAAGAAACAAGTTTACCAATAATCAAGCAGTTTAATAAAAACAAACTCGGACTGATGGATATTTCTTCTGATGGGAAATTACTTTTATTGCATCAAAATATCAAAGAGAAAAGAGGGGAAGTAAGCGTTAGGATGCACCGGATTCGTATTTTTGAAGCTATCAGCCAAAACGAAATTGCAACTTTGAAGTTTGAATCGGATTATCCATATATGATCTTTCTGCCAAATACTCACGAAGTTTTTTTTACAGAAACACTTCGTCAAACAAAGAGTAAAAAATTTTTTAAGGTATGGAATCCTGATACCGGAAAAATTCGCAATCTTGAAGAACTGGATGCTAAAGATTACGCATTTGTGCGGGTTTACGATGATAAACATCTTCTCATGTCTGTTTTTAATAAAGAAGATAAAAAAATTTCTAGAGAATTGTACAATTTTATAGACAGAAGATTAACACCAATTGATACACGCGAAAATGAACTTATACGCGCAAACAAACCATACATATTTTCACCTGACAAAAATTTCATAATTAGCTTAAAAGATGATGATATTCTCATTTTCCAACCCCTTGAAGACGATACAAAAAGTTTTTCGCAAGAGACAAATCTGGGAAAGATAACTTCATTCGAATACTCACCCAATGAAAAATATCTCACGGTTATATCAGAAAATATCAAGGGTAAAGAAGGGATTGAATTTTATCTCTCTATTTATAATGCTTCTGATTTCAAACAAATATCACACAAAAGAATTTTTATTGATGAAAAAATTGAAGAACGAGGGTTAAAACATATTGGATCTCAGTTAGGAATTTCACCAAACAGTCGTTGGCTGATTGTTGGATATGACAGACTGAGCAGTTTTTTCATCTCTTATTATTCACAAGCTAAATATGCGGTATTTGAAATTCCGTCGGGACGTTATGTTGGAACTGTAAGTCATCCACCAATAAAAAAAGCCGAAAATTGGGCAGATATTTCACCTGCTCAAAGTGGTCGCTTAAGATTTAGCATTGATTCAAGTTCATTCTACACGACCAGCAGCTATGCTATACAATGGAAATTGCCTCAGTAGCGGAAATATCTTCGCGTTCGAGCGTCGGATATTGATTGAGAATTTCCTCGACGCTTTCACCTGCGCTTAAAAATTCAGGAATGGTCTGCACGGCGATTCTTTTTCCGCGAATCGTCGGTTTGCCGTTACAGATTTTTTCGTCAATCGTGATTCTGTCTGAAACTGTTTGCATAATGTCTTGAATTATATCACTTTTCCCGACTAAAAATCGCCTTGCAATCCGAAGGTTTCGTAGCGCGGCTCACCCGTTGAGCTTTGCAGAATATAGAAAACTCTCTGACCGTTTTCGGCGCGTGTTACCGCCGCGTCCGTGCGTCCGTCGCCGTCGTAATCGCCGAGTTTGACGACATCGGAACTCAAACCCCAGCGAATTACCTGCAATTGATTATCTGATGAGCGCCGGATATAGAAAACTCTTCTTCCGCTCTCGTTGCGAATGACGGAAAGATCAGCCGCGCCGTCGCCGTCCCAATCCGCGCGTCCGGTGAAAAATGCGTCGCTGCTCAAACCCCACGGAATCGAATAAAATCCGCCGTCCGAGCTTCGTCTTGTGTACCAAACTCGCTGTCCGCTTTCGCTTCTGGCAATTGTTAAATCGGCTTTTCCGTCTTTGTCGAAATCATTCGGCGCGGGAATATCGCCCGACCTGCCGAAATATTCGTAGCGAACCGTGTTGGTCGAGCTTTCGATGATATACCAAACTCCGGCGCGGAAAACGGCGATGTCAAATGTGCCGTCGCCGTCATAATCGGCGGCGGCGAAAAAATCTCCGAGCGCAGAACTTCCCCAACGGATTTCTTCCAGCGTTTCGGTTGAACTTTTGAAAATCCGCCATAAAACTTCCGCATTATAACGCGCCGTCGAAAAATCCGAACGTCCGTCGCCGTCGAAATCAACCGTCAGCGAAACCGAATCGCCGGGCTGTCCGATCTGTTTTTCGGTAAATGCGCCGTTCAAACTCGAAAGAGAATAAAATGTGTTGTTCGAATTTCGGTAAACCGTCAGATCGGTTCGCCCGTCGCCGTCAAAATCATTGTAAGTTCCGTTGGTAAGATGAATCTGCCCACGAATTTCGCCGTTCGGAAAATTTGCTGTATTAAGGCTGATGTAAAGCCTGTTAGAATAAATCTCGGAAAAAGCGGGTGCAGTCGTGAAAAACCCTAGAGCGAATCCACCATTTTGACCTGATGGTCCGCCTTGTCTGACAAATGTGAAAATAGACGGTGCGTTTTCGCCGATTGCCGCGCTGCCGTGAATACTAAAAGATGTCCAACCGCCTAATAAATTTGAGTAGTTGCACTCTAAGTTTCCGCCGTTTTGCGCTTCGTTAATTGTCAATTTGCAGATAGCTTTTCCGCCCGAATCATTCGCCGGAACAGTTTGTAAACCCGACAAATTAGCAACAAACTTCTGTTGCGCTTCGACTGAAATTGTAAACACAAATAATAAACTGAAGAAAAAGACGAATAGAAGAAAATTTTTGTTCATAAGTTTTGATAGTACTGCGATAGATTGCTTTAATCATACCCAAATCCGAAAAGATTTGCTACACTCTCAAAAACCGCGGCTATTGACGGCAAGATTGATGCAAATCATTTGCAAACTCGGTTTTTTCGGCTGTCAACGCACCAAAAGATTTATCAATTATTACCAAAAACAAATTTTTATTCCAAAACAGAAGGTGAAAACTAGATGAGTGAAAATGAAAAAGAGATAATTCCGCCGGATGATTACGAACAAGAACTAACAACAGATTTAGATGACGACACGCCCGACAAACCGAAAGGGATGGCTCTGCATACCAAGATTTTAATCGGTTTATTGATCGGCGTAATCGGCGGTTTGGCGGTAAATTGGACGATGGGCGGCGACAATCCGAATGTCGTCTGGGCGGTCGAAAATTTTACACGACCCGTCGGGCAGTTATTTCTTAATCTGCTTTTGATGATCGTTGTTCCGCTCGTTTTTGCATCGCTCGTCGTCGGCGTGGCGGGCATCGGCGATATTCGCAAACTCGGGCGCATCGGCGCAAAATCTTTTGCTTACACGCTGATTATTTCGGCGATTTCGGTCGTTATCGGTCTGGGTTTGGCAAATATCATTCGTCCGGGCGAGCGCATCGCGCCGGATGTTGCCGCGCAACTCAAGGAAAAATTCAGCGGCGGCGCACGTTCAAGCGTTGAAAGCGCGATTGCCGTCGGCGCGGCATCCAAAAGTTTTGCTTTAGGAACCGATAAATACACAGCTAAAATCAATACGATTGCTAATGAAACCGTTTTAAATCAGGAAGAAGCAAAGACCTTTGCGGCTGACGCGCAAATTTTTTCGCAGAAGGCAAAGGAATTTTCTACGGAAGCGCAAGTCTCGCTCAAAACTTCAAAATCATTCCTGGCAGAAGCCGATAAATTTACGAAAGAAGCCGATAAAATAGCGGCAAGACCGGATTTGCTGGCAGAAGCTGCGAAGGATTTTTCAGCGGATACCAAAAGATTTTCGGGCGATATTCGCCGGGCTGTGGCGGCGGAAGATACGGCTCTGATGTCGGTCGTCAAAACAATCGTGCCGAGCAATGTTTTTAATTCGATTGCGGGCGCAAGCCCGAATATGCTGCACATAATGTTTTTTGCGCTGATCGCCGGAATTGCGATAACTCTTTTGCCCGCGCCGGTTTCCGCGCCGTTTGTCAGCTTGATGGAATCGGTTTTTTCGATAACTACTAAAATCATTGACATCATTATGAAATTCGCCCCGTATGCCGTGGCGTGTCTTTTGTTTAATAATATCGCGCAGTTCGGGCTTGATCTTCTGCAATCTTTGGCGTGGTTTGTTTTTACGGTCTTATTGGGTTTGAGTTTGCATTTTTTCGGAGTTTATTCGCTTTCGATTTATTTTTTATCGAAAATGAATCCGCTCGAATTTTTCAAACGCATCCGCACTGTAATTGTTACGGCGTTTTCGACAAGCTCATCAAACGCGACTCTGCCGACAGCTTTAAGAGTTTCGGAAGAAAACCTGGGCGTTCCCAAAGAAATCAACAGTTTTGTGCTGACCGTCGGCGCGACTGCCAATCAAAACGGGACGGCACTTTACGAAGGCGTAACGGTTTTATTCTTAGCGCAGCTTGCCGGAGTTGAATTAACCATCAGTTTGCAATTAATGGTCGTTTATCTGGCGATTTTAGGCGGCATCGGAACTGCCGGAGTTCCTTCGGGTTCGATTCCGTTTATCATCGGAATTCTGGCGATGATCGGCATTGATCCCGCGCTGATTGCGATTATTCTGGGAGCTGACCGAATCTTAGATATGTGCCGCACGACGCTGAACGTCGTCGGCGATATTACAGCGGCAACCTTCGTCGCGCGTTCGGAAGGATTCGAACTTTTAAAAGTTAAGAAAGATGCCGGAATCGGCTAAACTTTCGGAAGGTTTTAATCAAAAAAGAGTTTGCGTCTTTTGAGGCTCAAACTCTTTTTTCTTTGAATATTGCCGAAATTGTCCTAAAATGTCTTTTATCCAATGTGAGGTAAATTTTTTATGATGAATGTTCAGACTCTGCCGCAACCTGTCCGGCTTCGATTCAGTGTTGACGAATATTACAAAATGATCGAACTCGGCATTCTCAAAGACTGCGAGAAAGCCGAAATCATTGACGGGGAATTAATAAAAAAAATGACGATAGGCGACAGACACGCCGCTATTGTAAATGTTTTAAATAAATTTTTTATGAAAAATGTTTCTGATGAAGTTTTAGTCAGCATTCAAAATCCACTAAGAATATCGGATTACAATGAGCCCGAACCGGATATTGTTTTATCGGATTTAACAAAATATGACGGAAAACGTCATCCGCGTCCCGAAGAAGTTATTTTAGTTGTCGAAGTTTCCGACACGACTTTGAAATATGACCGCGACGTGAAACTTCCGCTTTATGCCGAAGCCGGAATTTTGGAAGTTTGGATCATCAATCTTAAAAAAGACATAATCGAAGTTCATCAAAAACCGTTTAATGATATTTATCAAACGGTCAAAATCTATAAAGCGGGAGAAATTGTCAAGTCCGAAATTCTGCCGGATTTGAATCTGGAAGTTGATAAAATTTTAAATTAGAATCATGGGAGGTTTTTCAAAAAAATGTTTCCGATCAGCGACGATAATTCCGATGTCAAGATTATTCCGTATGTCAATTATATTTTCATCGGTTTGAATATTCTGGTTTTTGTTTTCCTGCAGGGTTTGGGCGGAAATGACGCGTTTTCCTACGCTTTTTCGCTGGTGCCGCAGGAGATTACGAGCGGCGTTGATCTGCAGGGCGCGATCAACGTGAAAAATTCGAGCGGACAGGTTCTCGGACAAATTCAGCATTTTGACGCGCCGCTCGGCGTTTATTTTAATTTCCTGAGTTCGATGTTTATGCACGGCGATATAATGCATATTTTCGGAAATATGCTTTTTTTGTGGATTTTCGGCGACAATATCGAAAATCTGATCGGACACATCCGGTACGCCGTCTTTTATATTGTTTGCGGATTTGCCGCCGGTTTCGCGCAGATCATAATGGATACGGATTCGGTGATTCCGATGCTCGGCGCATCCGGCGCGATTTCAGGAATTTTAGGCGCGTATCTGCTACTTTTTCCGACACGAACCGTGCGTGCACTGCTTTTTAATGTTTTCACGACCGTTCCGGCGTATGTCGCGCTCGGCATCTGGATCGTCTATCAAATTGTTGTCGGTTATTTAACGCCTTCGGACACGGGCGGCGTGGCTTATGCCGCACATATCGGCGGATTTTTCGCGGGTTTGGCGTTGATCAAAGTTTTTGCTATCGGCACGAATGAGGCGAAAAATATTCCGGCGCGACCGCTCTAAAAGAAGGCAGAAGTCCGCGCGTCAGCAAGGGCGTATTTGGTATAAACTTATATACGCCCTTGCTGACGCGCGGGCTTCTGCCTTTGAATTTCGATTTATTTCACCGTAAAACCTTCCAGAATTTCTTCGGTTTTTGAAGATTGATCGGACAGATGATTGTCCAAAACGAAAACTCTGAATTCATAAACCTTTTTCCGGGAAAGACTTTCGACGATTTTCCAAAAGATGCGTTTTTTCACTTCATCAGAAGTTTGTTCACCTTCGATCAGGCAGATTCTTTGATCGGCGGGCGCGTTCGTTAGAATTTTTTCCGACAAAATTTCATCGGCGTTCTTTTTCGCTTCGGCGCACACGTCTTTGAATTTTTTATCCGAATGAACGAGCAATTCCGCATTTGACTGCCAGAAATTTCTCAGTTCCCCGTCGCCGTAAACTTCTGAAAAAGCCTCGAAGGCAAATTCTGAATTTTCGCGCAAAGGGTGCATAAAACCTTCGGGTTTTCTAATGCTAAACTCTTCGGTTTCAATTATTTCCCGGTCGTATGCCGCCGCCGCGCTTCTTTTGATGCGGGTTGAAACATAAACCATCAAGGCAACGATTGCGCCGCCGATTATAAGAATTTCCATAAATATTAAAGTGAAAAAGGTTAAAAGTGAAAAAGGTTAAAAGTTGGTGCGATTTTCCGGCAAGTAAGCAGGTAAGCAAAAGTAACCAGAGGTCTAATGATTCTAAAACGTAGAACAGACTGTTAGTCTGTTCACCGCTGAGATATTAGTGTTCCGACGTGAACAGGCTAACAGCCTGTTCTACGTTTATTACGCCGCATAACATTTACTTACCTGTTTAACTATTAAACTTTTTCACTCTTTCACTTTTCAATTTGTATCAGATTCGGCGAATCCTTCGCGGCAAGCTGACCGCAGGCGGCGTAAATATCGCGACCGCGCGGTCGGCGAAGATATGCCGAAATTCCTCTGCTTTCTAAAATCTCTTTAAACCGCCTGACTTGTTCCGCGCCGGGCGGTTTATATTCAAGCTGTTCCGCCGAATTATGCGGAATCAGGTTTATCTTTACCTTGTTTAATTCGTAGGATTTCAGCAAACTTGCCAACTGCCGCGCGTGTTCGTCCGAATCATTGACACCGCCGAGCAAAACGTATTCAAACGTAAATCTTTCGCCGCGCCGCAGAGATTTTTCAAATTCCTTTGCCGCCGTAAAAAGTTCTTTGAGATTCCAACGCTTATTGATCGGCATTAATTGATCGCGCAATTCGTCATTCGGCGCGGACAAAGAGATTGCCAGATGCGGACGCGTTTTCAGTTTGGCGAATTCGTAGATTTTCGGCACGATCCCGACGGTCGAAACCGTTATGCGGTTCGGCACGATAAAAAGTCCGTCTTTATTTGCCATAATGGAGAGAGCTTTTATCAAGTTTTCAAAATTTGCAAACGGTTCGCCCGCGCCCATTGCGACCAGATTCGTGCCATACGGCGTTTCCGCGCCGGTTCCGTAAACATCATTCAAAACAATAATTATCTGTTCGACAATTTCCCCGGCGGTCAGATTTCTGAGAAGTCCGAGCTTTGCCGTCAAACAAAAATCGCATTTAAGAGCGCAGCCCGATTGCGACGAAAAACAGATCGTATCGCGGTTTTCGGTCGGCAGATAAACGGTTTCAACCGGAAAACCGTCGTGCGTTTTCAGCAGAAACCGGCGCGTTCCGTCCTCGGAAACATATCGCGCTTCGACTTTCAAAACGGAAGCGGTTGCCGCGTCTAAAAGTTTTTCGCGGAAATTTTTCGGCAGATCCGTCATTTCCGCAAAATCCCGCAGCCGCCTTTCGTGCAAACCTTTGAAAATCTGCTTCGCACGATATTTCGGCTCGCCGATCTCTTGGACAAATTCGGCAAGTTCCGTTTCGGAAAATGAAGTTAAATGAAGTTTCTCGCTCATTACAGCTTTTATTTTAACGCTGAAAACGCAAAGACGCTACAACGCAAAAGTATTAAAGTTACGATAACTCCAACCCTTTGTTGAAATAAATGGCAGAAATTTACCACAGATGAACCCCGATAAAAACAGATTTTCACGGATTTTATTAAAGAATTACTGAAAATTATCAGTGTTTATCATCTTCGATCCGTGTTCATCTGTGGTAACAAGATCTGCCGTTATTTCAACTCAAGACTGAGATTAAGCTGGAAGCAGATTCTCCGGAACGGAAAAACTTGTGATAAAATCGCTTTAGTTTTTTCGATACAAAAATTCTATGAAAAATAAAGCGGTCGTTGCCGGAATAATTGCCTTGGTTTTGCTCGGGTCAGTCGTATTTTTCTGCTTTTGGGCGGGAAAAAAGATCAATGAAAAACTGACCGGACCAAACGAGACGACCGAAACGACGCAAACTCCGACCGGCGAAAAAGTGCCGCAACAGCCGACAACTCCGCAGGAAGCTCAAGCCGTTTATCTCGCTCTGGGAAATCCGAATAATGCTGCGCCCGATATTTCAAACGCCGATAATTTTTTGCTGGTCAATAATTTTTACGCGCTTTCCTATAATCGTTCGCGGGGAACGGCAAACTGGGTAGCGTGGCGCGTGACGAAAGCCGATATGAGCAATCTGTCGCGCGAAGATTCCTTTCGTCCCGATGACCGTCTGCCGAAAAGCTGGGGACGCGTTACGCCTTCGGATTACACCGGCAGCGGTTATGACCGCGGACATATTTGCCCGAGTGCCGACCGCGATTCAACGCCGGATTCGATGGCTTCGACCTTTTTAATGACCAATATGATTCCGCAAACGCCGGACTTAAATCGCGGTCCGTGGGCGAAACTGGAAGGTTATCTGCGAACTCTTGTAACACGCGGAAGCGATCTCTATATTTATGCCGGAGTTTACGGTGAAAAAGGGCGCATAAAGAAAAAAGTGACGATTCCCGAAAATAGTTGGAAAATTGCGGTCGCCGTTCCGGCAGGCGCGGGAATTAATTCAATTGATGAAAACACACGGGTTATCGCCGTAGATATGCCGAATGTGAAGGGAATAAAAAATGCTGATTGGCAAATTTACCGGACGACCGTGCGCGACCTCGAACAAAAAACGGGTTACAATTTTTTCTCGAATCTGCCGCCGAATTTGCAGGACAAACTCGAAAATAAAAAGGATAATATCAATAATTAGATTTTAGATTTTAGATTTTAGATTGAAGGAGTTCTGAAATTGCCGAACTTTAGTAAAAATATAAACACGCTAAAATTAAATGTGATAGAAGTTACGCAGTTGGAAAAAGAAATTTACAGGGATAACAGGATTGACAGAGATAAGAAAAGTTTTTAGTCATTGATTTTCCTATCCTATTCATCCTGACATCCCTGTAAATTCTGCTTTTTTGTTCAACTGCGTAACTCCTAATGTGAAACAGATTGACTGATAAAAGAAAAAAATATGAGTGAAAATTTTAAAATCTTGGTAGCTTACGACGGTTCGGATTTTGCGAATGCGGCGTTGGCGGATTTGCGTTTTGCGGGTTTGCCGGAAAACGATGCGGAAGTTTTGGTGATGAGCGTCGCGGAAGTCTGGCTGCCGCCTTCAAATTCTGACGAAGAAGACGATGAAACGCCGGCGTTTGTTGCCGAAATCGTGCGGAAAAAGCACGAAAAAAACCGGCAAATTCTGGAAAATACGAAAAATTTAACCGATCAAGCGGCGGAAAAACTCCGCACATTTTTTCCCGATTGGACGATTCATTCGGAAGCGACCTACGGTTCGCCGGCGTGGGAAATCCTCTCGCGTGCGGATGAATTCAAGCCCGATCTGATCGCCGCCGGTTCGCAAGGGCTTTCCGCACTTCAAAGAATCTGGCTCGGCAGCGTTTCGCAAAAAATTGTCACGGAAGCGAAATGTGCGGTCAGAGTTTCGCGCCGGACAAATGAAGATCAGAATGTTCCGGCGCGCCTTATTCTCGCTTTTGACGGAACGGACGGCGCGGAAAAAGCCGCCGAAGCGATTTCAAAACGTCATTGGAAGACGGGCAGCGAAGTCCGCATTGTGATTGTCGAAGATTACGAAAATATCAGAAGTTCGTTTTCGTCCGAGGGCGAAACTTTAGACCTCGAAAATCGCGCCGAGGAAATAGTCAAACAATTGCAAAAAGCCGGATTAACGGCATCGCTGAAAATTCTGGAAGGCGATCCGAAAAGTTTGATAATCCGCGAAGCCGAACATTTCCGGGCGGACTGTATCTTCGTCGGCGCAACCAAATTCAGCGGCGCGATGGAAAGATTTTTGCTCGGCAGCGTTTCATCGGCAATCACGGCGCGCGCCCATTGCTCGGTCGAAGTCGTGCGGGAGAACGGCTATAAAAACTGAAGTCAATTTTAGATTTTAGATTTTTGCCCGAATGATTTTCGTCAAAGATCAAGAAAAAACCCAAAATCGCAAATCTAAAATCCAAAATCCGAATATGTCCGAAATTGAACACGAACATACCGCCGAAGCGATTCATTCGCGGCTTTCTTCCGTCCGGCATAATTACATCCGCGATTGGATTTACGGCGGAATTGACGGCGCGGTCACAACTTTTGCAGTCGTCTCCGGCGTAGCAGGCGCGGAACTTTCGGCAACGATTGTTTTAATTTTGGGTTTTGCCAACCTGATCGCCGACGGTTTTTCGATGGCGGCGAGTAATTTCTTAGGCACGCGCGCCGAACTCGAAGATTATCGGCGGCTTGAAAAGATCGAATACCGCCATATCGAACAATTCCCCGAAGGCGAACGCGAAGAAATCCGCCAAATCTATCGGGAAAAAGGCTTTACGGGCGAAGAACTCGAAAAAGCGGTTGAGCTGATCACCGCCGACAAAGACCGCTGGGTGCGGGCGATGCTGACGGAAGAATACGGTCTGCCCGCCGAAATTCGCTCGCCGTGGAAAGCCGCCTTCGCCACCTTTTCGGCATTTATCATCTGCGGCTTGATTCCGCTGCTTTCCTATCTTTTTACCGCCGCAAACGCCTTTACAATTTCATCGGTTGTAACCGGAATCACCTTTTTCGTGATCGGCTCGATCAAAAGCCGCTGGTCAACATCTTCGTGGCTGCGTTCGGGCTTGGAAACCTTTATCGTCGGCTCGCTCGCCGCCGCTCTGGCTTATGCGGTCGGCGTTTTGCTCAAAGGAATTGCCGGTTAAACTTTATGCGATAATCTTCGGCGGGGTGTTTTTAGACAAAGACTTTAAGTGTAAATAAAATTTCAACCGAAATAATCCTCAAATCCGCCAAAGACGGCGACGAAATTGTTTTGGAAGAAAACGGCAAACCGATTGCGAAAATTATACCTTTTGCGACAGAAAAAAGCGCATCGTGGGATACGCTTTTTGAAGCTATCGAAGAAAAACGAATCGAAACCGAAACAACCGATTTAGCCGACCAACACGACCACTATTTATTGCGACGAGAAATTATTTATTTTTAAAGATTTAAAGAAATGTTAAAAGCCAAATTAAAGCTTCATACGGATTCTTTATATTCATTTAAAATGTTCTCTGCTAATTTGAGATCTAAGGTAAAACTTTTCCTTGAATCCGTATCTTTCATAATTTTTATGTTCGTCCTGTCAGTTCATCGAAAGCCGTCCAAATCTCATCCATTTTGCTGTCGGAGATTATGCCGAGTTTGTTTTTGATAAAGTTTTTATCAATCGCCGTTAGTTGAAAAACGAGCGCAATGGAAGGTTGGCGAAGATGATTTTTGTTATCAGGTTGTTCGATAAGAATAGTTCCCGCAAAGCGCACGGCATCTTGTTGTGTTGTGAGCGGAACGAGCAAAATAGTCGGAAGAGTTTTATCTTTTTGAACGACGATGGCAGGTCGTTTTCCGGTTTGGGTACGTCCGCCGCGTGCCGGAAATTCTACCCAGAAAATTTCTCCGACATTCATGGCGCATTTTCCTCAAAATCAAACATTTCCCAAGCATCTCTACCGATTGTTTGCCATTCTTCGAGCTCGGTTTTCAATTCGCCGCTCATCGGCTCATCGGTCATCGGGATCAGGAGTACGCCTTTCTGCGTTTCGATGATGCGAAATTGTGTTTCCTTTTTGAATTGGTAACGTTCGACAATTTTCTCCGGCAAGGTAAATTTACCGGTTTCTTCAATAGTTAAAACTTCTGTTTGCATATTTTTCCTCTGCAATTTATTATAATTTTTTTTGTAACATAAGCCAAATAAAATAGCTCTGCATAATTTTGCAAAAAACATCCTAAAAAACAGACATTCGACATACACTTTTAATGGACAAAAATATGTTGAGAGCAAATGTATAGTTGATTATTACATTCGCGGTTCCAGCACTAACCCGAAATGGAAATTTATCAGTTGCCGCGAGTATGAAAAATTGGAATATTAGCTTGTCAATCTTCGATAAATATTCGGCATTCTCTGCGGCAGACTCAGAATATCATCAATAATCGTGTAGCCGACATCGCAATAGAAATTTAGCTGATATGAGAATAAGCGGTTGATAAAGCGTTTATTGTTTCCGAAGGTAATTGTAACGGCAGAAAGAAGTTTTTCGAATATACGGAAACGTCGCCTTTTTCGTCAATTACGCGCACATATTCGCCGCGCTGTTTGATTCGGTAAATCTTAAAAGGAATAAGCAATTCGCGGTCATCGGTTTCGAGGCAGACGGCAAAGATTTCTTCCGAATTCAGATCAGATTCTTTCGGGATTTTTACTTTTGTTTCTCTTACCGGCTTTAAATCTTCTTTCATTGTAATTCTCCCAAATTTTCGAGTTGTTCGATCCAAAAATTAACGACATCTGTTAAATCTCTCAAATCGGCGGCAGATAAATTTTCCTTCTCATTTTTAGCGTAAATATCGAGCAATAAAATTCTACCTGCTTTATTAGCAAAATAATAGATGATTCGTGCGCCGCCGCGTTTGCCTCTGCCTGAACCTGCCCAACGAATCTTTCCGATTCCGCCTGAATTTGGAATAATCGCGCCGTCATCAGGATATTTGCATAAATATAATTGTAACTCGGAAATTATTTCTTCGCCCAAAATTTTTTCGGCGGATTTAACAAATCTTTGTGTTTCTGTAAAACCGAAAAACTTCATTTTTAACTCGTCAATCTTCGATAAATATTCGGCATTCTCTCCGGCAGACTCAAAACGTCGTCAATGATCGTGTAGCCGACATCGCCGTATAAATCTTTTAATTCGGACTCAGATTCGCGGTCAATCGTGATGCAGAAAGGCGTGATGCCCATCATTTTAGCTTCGGTCAGGGCTTCGCGCACGTCTTCGCGGGCGTAACGCGCGTCGCCGTAATCGTGGTCGTAAGGTCTGCCGTCGGTTAAGATTATCAAAAGTTTGGTGCGCGATTCCTGGCGGACGAGCTTTGCTGCGGCGTGGCGGATCGCCGCGCCCATTCGCGTGTTGTTTTGGAAAGTGATTCCGCCGATTCTTCGTTCGATTTCTTCGGAATATTTTTCGTCGAAATCTTTGACGACGTAGAATTTTACGTTGCGTCTGCCTTCGGAGGTGAAACCGTTGATCGAATAAACATCGCCGACCGCTTCGAGGGCTTCGCTCATCAGCACAAGACCTTCTTTTTCGATCTCAATAATTCTGCGTCCGGGATGCGTATAGGGCTGGAGCGGATTTCGCGTGATCGTCCGCGCCGTCGAACTTGATTGATCGAGCAGTAAAGACACGGCAACATCGCGCTGTTTTCTCAAACGTTTCGTATAAATTCTCTCCGATTGCTGACCATCGGCGCGGCGGTCAATCACATAATCAACGAGCGCGTTCAGATCATAATCTTCGCCGTCGAGTTCGCGGTTGATGCGCGTCAGATTTTCCGGTTTCATCAGTTGGAATTGATGACGAATTGAAGAAATCACGCCGCGATAACGCGAGCGAGCAAGTTCGACAAAATTGCGGTCGCCTTTGCGAACCTTTTTTTCGATAACGCGGCACCAATTCGTGCGAAAATCGGCTAAATCCTTGTCCCATTCGTCATAAGAAAACGCCAGATCGCCGAGTTCGAGCGGTTGTTCGGGCATTTCGTTGTTTGCCCACGCTTCCGAGCCTTGCAGATCGTCGGGTTCGCCCTCGTCGTCCAGCGTATTCCAGGCATTGAACAAATCGCGTACATCTTGTGCGTCCTTCGGTTTTTCTTCGCGCTTGATCTGACTTTCCAAAACCGCTTCGCCCGCGCTTTTTTCCTGTTGCGCGGATTCGTCTTTTTCGATCTTTTCGTCCGTTTCTTCCGTCTTCTGCGTTTCTTCCGGCGTAATCGTCTGAAAAAGCGTATAAACGCGGCTCGTTGCAATCAAGGAATCGGCAACGGTCGGAAATTTCAATAAATTGTCCGTTGTCCGTTGTCCGTTGTCCGTTGTTTGCCTGTCGGCTTGCAGATAAGCTTCGACGATCAACTCGATTTCCGACACGATCTGACTGTAAAACTGTCGCGCGTCATCGGTCGCACCGCCGCAGAGCGTGATTTGAAACAATAATTCAAACGGCACTTGATTCATCGGCAGATCGAAAATATACGGGCGGTTTTCCCGAAGAATTTTCTGCATCAGATCCAAATCTTTCTGCAAACCGCGATATTCATAGCGCAAGCGTTTATCAATCCGCGCATTTTCCATCGTGCCGAAAATTTTCTTTGCCAGACGCGGTTCGGGAAAAACCTTTAAAACCTCTTTGTAATCGGAATTTTTCGGCAGTTTTTTAAGTTTCTTTTTGGCGAGTTTCGCTTCATCTTCGGGCGAGAGAGCCTTTTCGCCCGTCTGCACGTCTTCGATATATCCGGCGAGCGAAAACGCGTCCGTTTGATCAATAGTTGCTTCGTAAAGTTTGGAAAGTGTTGTAAATGCGGCTTTTAATCCTTCGCTGTCGCGCTCGTAAGTCTCAAATTCGATCTGTCCCGCGCCGTGTGCGGCGAGAACTTTGTAAAGCCGAAAATCCATTTCATCCGATTCAAATTCGGAAATCAGCGCGGGCAGATAAATCGTCTTGCCGTCGCCGATGCGCGATTCCTGCGGCATCGCCGATAGCGGCGTGATCTCGACTTCTTTTCCCGTCAATCCTTCGATATAAATCCGCAAAACGGTCTGGACACTTTCGAGCGGTAATCCGACTTGCGCGTCCTGAAGAAGCGAATTGCTGTTACGAGTTTCAAGCGCAAAAAACGAACGCCGCGCCTTTGCGCTTTCGTCCTTGTTTTTTTTAAGTCCGGTTTCAACCCAATCTTCAAACTGCGCGAGTGAAACTTTTTTCAGAGCCTTCGAGCTTGAACGAAACGCCGCAAGCGCGGATTCGGCATCGGTTTCAGCGATTTCTTTGATTAAATTAATAACTTTTCGCGCAATTTCGACGACTTCCGCCCGCTTTTTTAAGGTCAGAACATTTGAGAAAAACTGCGGCGATACACGCAGAAACGAGATTAAAAGCGCATTTCCGCTACCGGCGATTTTTACCAGACAATCGCACCAATCTTCAAAAACTTCCTCGACACGCCGCAGAACCTCGCTGCCCGATTTAACAAAATTAAGCGTTACGCTTCCGCCGAACTGCAGAAATTCCGCCGCTTTTTTTGTTAAAACAATTGCCTGCGCGGCAGAAAGTTTTTCGAGCCCATCGGGCAGAATCTGCCACAGATCCGCCGTCATTCCGCCCGTTCGATTGGCAAAATGCGAAGCCAGAGCAAGCACCGATTTTGAAACTTTTTGTTTATTATCGCCGAAATTTTTCAGAGTTTCAGCAACGCGCGGCGTTTTTTCCAGAAAATCCGCGCTGTGTTTGGCGGAACGATTGGCGATTTCGGCGGCGAGTTCGAGAATCTCCGTAAAAAGTTTATCGTCATTAATTTCTTCGGCTAAAGCGGGAATCATTTCGTAAGTTTCAAGCGCAATCGAACTCGACAAAATTAATTGCCGCGAGCAAATCCGAAAAGCGAGCGGACGCGCTTTCTTCGGCACTTTTCGATATTTTTCAACGCCTTTGATAAAGAATTCCGCGCCGAGATCGGCGTTTGCCATTGCCAGTTTTCTGCCCATTTCCGCCCAATTGCGAAGATCGTCAGCCGTCAAAATCCGCGAAGCCTTCGGCACGGCTTCGACAAATTCGCGGCTGACGCGCAAACTCACGCCCGCCAGCAATGCACTCATTTCCAGCGCAACGCGCTTTTGTTCGCCCGGCAAACGGCTCAGTTTTCGCGCCAATCCGGTAAATGTTTCTTTTTTGGAATTTGTTAGATCTTTTTCCGCTTCTGCCATACTTTTTAGTTTAACAAAACCGCTGCGGCATTAGCGAGAAGAGGGAAGAAAGAAGGAGAGAAAGGGAAAAGAGAGAAGAAAGAAGAGGAGAAAAGGAGCTGTGAAAATAAAATTTTCTGATTTCATTTTCTCAAATTCAAAATCAAGAAATACAAAGGACTATCTTCTCCCCTTCTCCCCTTCTCCCTTTCTCCTTTTCTCCTTTAGATGTCGCATCCGTCGAGGATAAAAACGTGGAAACAAGCATTGACATTGCCTTCGCGCAGAGCATCCACGATTCCCTGTTTTTCCATTTGGGCGAGCTGCTCCATTAAATAATTCTGCTCTTCGGCAGACATAAATTTGCGCGAAAGATCGAATGTGCAGCCCGAAGTATGCGGCGGCAATGCTCCTTCACCGCGCACGACATACGAATTCGGATTGCCTTTATTGAGTGAAATCTGGTATTCCATCGAACGCGACAAAGACGTAACACGCAGCGGAAAACCGAATTTTTCGCGGTAATCTTTCGCCAGTTTTTCCAAAATCGGTTTTGCCGAAGGATGAAACATTCTGAGCATACGAATTTTCATCTGCCGGCGGTCGGTCGGATTATCGAGGCTGTATTTCTGCCCGTCGAAATTGCTCGCTAATTGAAACAAAATATTCGAATCCGGCGATCCCGGCGCAATCGGCTGGCTGCGCGGATTTGTATTAAAGTTAAAATCATTAAAGGGTAACCCGTCAGAACTTCCGCCGACATCCAGAACATAATCATCGGTCGCCATCGGCAGTTCGACGAGTTTTCCGGCAATTCGCTTTTCGGCAAGATCGGCAAAATCGAGCGGTAATTTATAGCCTTTGCTTTTCAGTTCATTGATTTTTGCGGTTTGCGCGGCAAAACCCTGGCGCAGTTCCACCGGGACGATCGTTCCGGGCGGATCGTTTCCGACAGGTTTGCCTCCGCGTCCGGCTTTTGAGCGATCCATCTGCTTTTTGAAAAATTCCAGCGAAACATTCAGATTCACTTTGGCAACCGATGATTCAGATGTAACTGCGGCAACGTCGGCAGTGTTTAATTCTTCTTCTTGAGCATCCCAAAAACTCATTATATCGGCAATGTCTCCGGCATCACCGCCGCCGAGCGGATCAATGACGCGAATCGGAATTGTCTTTGAAGAATCGGTTTGAGTTACGGGTGTCGGCGAGGTTGTGCCGCCGTTTTTACTATAAATGCGAACAATGGCGATGGTCGCGACCGCCATAAAAACAATTAAAAAACTCGAAACAACCGCGCCGATAATGATCAAAGGCGGTTTTTTCGGCTGCGAAGCCGGAGCGTTTTTAACCGCAACCGTTTCTTTTTTTTCTTTAACGATTTCCGGCTCTTTTTTCGCTTTAAATCCGGCTTTTTCGCTCTCGATTTCGACCGTGATATAGGTTTCAACGCCGAGTTTTAGCGTGTCGCCGTCGAAAATTCTGACAGGTTTGTTCCCGATTTTTTCGCCGTTGAGAAAAGTTCCGTTCAGCGAACCTTCATCAACGACGAGAATCATCTCGCCGTCGCGGAAAAACGTCGTATTTACACGCGAAAGCCCGATATCATCAAGCGCGACGGTTGCCGCATCGGTTCGCCCGATTGATAATTCGTCTTCAAACGAAATTGTTTTACTTTCGTCGCGGGTTTCAATTTGAAGCGTTACTTTTTTCATTTTAAATTAAATTTTAAAGTTCGCGGAGTTTTGATTTATCAATAAATTTTGAAAAATCATCGAAATGAAACATCGAATCGTCCTTGCAGTTTTCGCAATAATAGCTGACATCTTCGCCGAGATACATATCCTTCAGATGAAAGGCGATCAAACAGCCGAAACACCGCTGCGCCCGCTTTCGGTATTCATTTATTAACTTATCGTGATTATTCTCTTCTTCCATAAAATAAAATTAGTATAAATTATTGTTTGCTCTGCTTGCAAAAATTTCCGCGATGTGTTGAAAATATAACACAAGCAATGTTGAAATTAATTAATACAATTCATCATCATCTGCATCATCATCGGCACTGACATCCGGCGCCGACTTAATTCTTACTTTAAAAATCCGAGTAACTAATTAGTTTAGAAGCGTGAACTTTGAAAAAGGTTTCGCTCTTTTTATGTTTAAAATGACGGAAAAAAAATTAAAAATTGCCCTTCAAAAATCAGGACGTTTGAGCGAAGATTCGCTTTCCTTGCTGAAAAAATGCGGAATCGGTTTCAGCAACGGACTCGGGAAACTCCGCTCGGAAGCGCGAAATTTCCCGCTCGAAATTTTCTTTTTGCGCGATGACGACATTCCGCAATACGTTGAAGATGCGGTCGCCGACATCGGAATCGTCGGCGAAAATGTTTTGGCGGAAGACGTGCGCGCGGTCGAAACAATTAAAAAACTCGGCTTCGGCAAATGTCGTCTGTCTCTGGCAGTTCCGAAATCTTTTGAATACAGCAGTTTACAAGATCTAAGCGGTAAAAAAATCGCGACGACCTACCCGAATATTTTAAGCAAATTTTTTGCGGCAAATAATGTCAAAACCGAGATTCACACGATCAGCGGTTCGGTCGAAATCGCGCCGTCAATCGGTCTGGCGGACGCGGTTTGCGATCTGGTCAGTTCGGGAAGCACGCTTTTTACAAACGGTCTGCGCGAAGTCGAAACCGTTCTGAATTCGGAAGCGGTTTTAATTTCGCGCCCCGATTTAGACGCGGATTTGCAGGCAATTTTAGATAAACTGCTGTTCCGCATCAACGCCGTAAATTCCGCCAAACAAAACAAATACATTTTACTGAACGCGCCGAATGAAAAACTGGCGGAAATCATTGCGCTTCTGCCCGGAATCAAAAGCCCGACGGTGATGCCTCTGGCGGAAACGGGCTGGAGTTCCGTTCATTCCGTAATTAACGAAAACGATTTCTGGGAAGTCATCGAAAGCCTGAAAAACAAAGGCGCGGAAGGAATTTTGGTGCTTTCGATAGATCAGATGATTCAATAAGAAATGGTGAATGATGAATGGTGAATGGTGAATTTTAAGAAAGTTGGATAAATTTATTTTTTGAAATTGATATGAAAGTTATAAGAAATCCGAAAAAATATATCTGGAACGAAATTCTGATGCGTCCGGCGATTGACAATAATTTCCTCGAACGCACGGTCGCCAACATTTTAAAGGACGTAAAAGATCACGGCGACGAGGCTCTCAAACATTGTGCGCGTCATTTCGACAAAGTCGAATTGGACGATTTTCTCGTCAGCGAAGAAGAATTTGCCGAAGCCGAAGATCGGGTTTCGCAAGAATTAAAAGACGCGATTGCGATTGCGAAAGCAAATATCGAAAAATTTCACGCCGCGCAAATAGAAAAACCGCAGATAATCGAAACGACAAAAGGCGTTTTTTGCTGGCGCAAATCGGTGGCGATTGAAAAAGTGGGGCTTTATGTTCCGGCGGGAACCGCGCCGCTTTTTTCGACCGTTCTGATGCTCGCCGTTCCGGCAAAACTTGCGGGCTGCAAGGAAATTATTATTTGTTCGCCGCCAGCCAAGGACGGCAAAATAAACGCTGTAACTTTATATGCGGCGCGAGTTTGCAGCGCGACCAAAGTATTTAAGATCGGCGGTGCACAGGCAATCGCTGCGCTCGGCTTCGGAACTGAAACCGTGCCGAAAGTTTATAAAATCTTCGGTCCCGGAAATCAATTCGTCACGGAAGCAAAACAGCAAATCACGAAATTCGGCGCAAGCATTGATATGCCCGCCGGACCTTCGGAAGTCGCGGTTTTTGCCGATGAAAGCGCAATTCCCTCATTTGTCGCGGCTGATCTTTTATCGCAAGCCGAACACGGCGTTGATTCGCAGGTTCTGCTTGTTTCGACGAGCGAAAAAGTGATCGAAGAATCTTTGGCGGAACTTGAAAAACAGCTCGAAGTGTTGCCGCGAAAGGCAATTGCCGCGAAAGCCCTGGAAAATTCCAAGGCGATTTTCTTTGACGATTTTGATTCCGCGCTCGATCTGTTAAATGAATACGCGGCGGAACATCTGATTTTAGCGGTTGAAAACGCCGAAGAAATTGCCGAAAAAGTAATTAACGCCGGTTCGGTTTTTATCGGAAATTATTCGTGCGAATCTGCCGGAGATTATGCTTCCGGCACAAATCACACATTGCCGACCAACGGTTATGCGCGTTCATTCAGCGGCGTGTCTTTGGATTCCTTTGTCAAGAAAATCACGTTTCAAAAATTGACCGCCGAAGGAATTTTAAATCTCGGAAAATCCGTCGAAATTATGGCGGAAGCCGAAGAGTTGCAGGCGCACAAAAACGCAATTTCGGTGCGATTGGAAAATATAAACCGCGAAATACGCTAAAAACGCGAAAATAATTTTAGTGTGTTTCGCGTTTTTAGCGGTTAAAAATCTTATGAATTTAGAAAATCTCGTTCGTGAAAATATCAAACGCTTAACGCCGTATTCTTCTGCCCGTAAAGAGTTTAGCGGCGCGGCGCACGTCTTTCTCGATGCCAATGAAAACAGTTTCGGCTCGCCTTTAGCGGTAAATTACAATCGTTATCCCGATCCTTTGCAATGGAAAATCAAGGAAAAACTCGCGGCAATAAATTCGGTAAAACCGTCGGAAATTTTTCTGGGAAACGGTTCGGACGAAGCGATTGATCTGCTTTTCAGAATCTTTTGCGAACCGCGCCGCGACAATATTTTGATCTGTCCGCCGACCTATGGAATGTATGAAGTTTCGGCGGAAATCAACGATGTCGGGATCAAACGCGCCAATTTGACCGAAGATTTCGGGCTTGATTTGGCGAAAATCGAAAGCGAAATTGATAAAAACACGAAACTGCTTTTTATCTGCTCGCCGAATAATCCGACGGGAAATAGTTTCGGACGCGAGAAAATTTTAAATTCAGCGAAAAATTTCTCCGGCATCGTCGTCGTGGACGAAGCATATATTCATTTCTCACACGAAAAATCTTTTGTCAACGAAATCAATAATTGTCCGAATCTCGTCGTTTTGCAGACCTTTTCAAAAGCCTGGGGGTTGGCGGGTTTGCGCGTCGGTTCGGCGTTTGCAAATGAAGAAATAATTAGACTTTTCAATAAAGTTAAACCGCCGTATAACATTTCCGAGATCGCGCAAGATGCGGTTTTGGATGCATTCGAGAATGAAAAACAGGTTAAAGAAACGATTGGGAAAATTATCAATGAACGCGAAAAATTGATCGAAAATTTATCAAAACTCGAAATCATTACAAAAATTTACCCGACGGACGCGAATTTTGTTTTGGTGAAAACGATTGATGCGGAAAGGATTTATCGCTTTTTGCTCGATGAAAAAATCGTCGTCAGAAACAGAAATAATGTCGCGCTTTGCGAAGGCTGTCTGCGAATTACGGTCGGAACGCCGGAGGAAAACGAGAGTTTGGTGGAATCTTTGGAAAAATTTACCACAGAGACACAGAGGACACAGAGTTTTAAATAATTTTTCTTAAAAACTCTGTGTCCTCTGTGTCTCTGTGGTGCAAAAAAAAATATGAAAAAAGTTTTATTTATAGACCGCGACGGAACACTTATTTTCGAGCCGGAAGATTTTCAGATTGACGCTTTTGAAAAGCTGAAATTCTTGCCCGGAATGATCAGATTTTTGGGAAAAATTGCGCGCGAAACGGATTTTGAACTCGTCATGGTTTCAAATCAGGACGGACTAGGCACGGCGAGTTTTCCCGAAGAAACATTTCATCCCGTACAGGATTTTATCTTGCAAACGCTTGAAAATGAAGGAATTGTTTTTTCGGAAGTGTTTGTTGACCGTTCATTTGCCAGAGACAATCTGCCGACGCGCAAACCGAATACGGGGCTTTTAGAGAAATATTTTTCCGATGAATACGACCGGAAAAACTCCTTCGTCATCGGCGACCGCGAAACCGACGTGCAGCTGGCAAAAAATCTCGGCTCAAAAGCGATTTTTATTAAAAATACCAACTTTGAAATTGCCGAAAGCGAAGATGTTTTTATTGCGGAAAACTGGCAGGAAATCTACGAATTTTTGAAACACCCGCCGCGCAGAGTTTTTCATCAACGCACAACGAAAGAAACCGAAATTTCAGTTGAATTAAACCTCGATGGCAGCGGAAAATCCGAAATTTCAACGGGAATTTCGTTTTTCGATCATATGCTTGAGCAGTTATCAAAACACGGAAATCTCGATCTGAAAATCAAGGCAAGCGGTGATTTGCATATTGATGAACATCATACGATTGAAGACGTGGCGATAACTCTCGGCGAAGCGTTTAATTTGGCTTTGCAGGACAAACGCGGAATGGAACGCTACGGATTTTGTTTGCCGATGGATGATGTCCTCGCTCAGGTGGCGATTGATTTCGGCGGGCGAAACTGGTGCGTCTGGGAAGCGGAATTCAAACGCGAAATGATCGGGAAAATGCCGACGGAAATGTTTTTTCATTTCTTTAAATCGTTTTCCGATAAAGCCTTATGCAATTTGAATATCAAAGCGGAAGGCACGAACGAGCATCACAAGATCGAGGGAATTTTCAAAGCCTTTGCCAAAGCGATAAAGATGGCGGTGCGGCGCGATATTTCGAGCGATGCGCTGCCTTCAACTAAGGGAACACTATAAAAATGCAAAACGGATAGTGGATGATGGATAATTCAGTAGGCTTTTATTATCCATTATCCACTATCCACTATATGAAAGTTGCCATCGTCAAATACAACGCCGGAAACGTCGAATCGGTGAAAAATGCTTTAAATCGGCTGAATATTGAGCCGATTTTAACGGATGATGCCGAAATATTGAATTCGGCGGACAGAGTGATTTTTCCGGGAGTCGGCGAAGCGTCGAGCGCGATGCGTTTTCTACGCGAAAAAAAATTAGATCAAGCAATCAAAAATCTTGTTCAGCCGGTTTTGGGAATTTGTCTCGGAATGCAGCTTTTATGCGGGTTTTCCGAAGAAAACGAAACAACGTGTCTGGGAATTTTGCCGTATAAAGTTCGCAAATTCGAAGCGGAAAATTTGAAAATTCCGCAGATCGGCTGGAACAATATTTTTGATTTGAAAAGCGGTTTATTTAAAAACGTGGAAGAAAATTCGTTTGTTTATTTCGTCCATAGTTTTTACGTCGAAACCGGCGCGGAGACGATTGCCGCTTGCGATTACGGCGTGAAATTTTCCGCCGCCGTCAATTACAAAAACTTTTACGCCGTGCAGTTTCACGCGGAAAAATCGGGCGCGGTCGGTGAACGAATACTGGAGAACTTTTTGGAAATCAATTAACAGGGATTTTCAGGATAGACAGGGATTTTTTCATCTTATTTATCTTGATATCCCTGTTAATTACTAATTTTATGATTGAAATAATTCCGGCAATAGATTTAATTGACGGCAAATGTGTGCGGCTCTCGCAGGGCGATTTTGCTCGAAAAAAAATTTACAGCGAAAATCCGCTTGAAATAGCGAAGGAATTTGAAGCATACGGTTTAAACCGGCTTCATATTGTTGATCTTGACGGCGCGAAACGCGGAAAAGTTACAAATTTGAAAATTTTGGAAACGATTGCGCGAAATACGAATTTGACGATTGATTTCGGCGGCGGAATTAAAACCGACGAAGATATAAATTCGGTTTTTGCGGCGGGCGCGGCGATGGCAAGCATCGGCAGTATTGCAGTCAAAAATGCGGAACGGTTTTTAGCGTGGATTGAAAAATTCGGCAGCGAAAAAATTCTGCTCGGCGCGGACGTGAAGGGCAAACATTTAGCAATCAACGGTTGGCAAACCGCAACGGAAATCGAAATTTTATCGTTTTTGCGCGAATATTTTGCCAAAGGCGTTACGCAAGTTTTTGTCACCGACATTTCAAAAGACGGACTTTTACAGGGAAGCGCAAATGAACTTTATGCGGAAATCCTTCGGGAAATTCCCGATTTGAAATTAATCGCTTCGGGCGGCGTATCAAAAATGGAAGATATTTACGAACTCGAAAAAATCGGCTGTGCGGGCGTGATTGTCGGCAAAGCGATTTATGAAGGAAGGATAAAATTGGAAGATTTAGCAAGAAGAAATTAACAGGGATAACAGGATAAAAAGGATAAAAAAAAAGATTTTCATATCCTGATTTTATCCCTGTCTATCCTAATATCCCTGTTAATTTGCTTTGTAAAATCCTTAAAAACAAAATGCTGGCAAAAAGAATTATTCCGTGTCTTGACGTAAAAGACGGGCGGACGGTCAAGGGAACGAATTTTGTGAATTTGCGCGATGCCGGTGATGCGGTCGAACTGGCGAAAATCTATTCGGCAAACGGCGCGGACGAACTCGTTTTTCTCGATATTTCGGCGACGAACGAAAAACGCAAAACTCTGGCGGAACTCGTTAAAAAAATCGCACGGGAAATAAATATTCCGTTCACCGTCGGCGGCGGAATAAACACGACGGAAGACATCAAATTACTACTCGATTCCGGCGCGGATAAAGTTTCGATCAATACTTCGGCAGTCAAAAATCCGAACATTTTGGCGGAAGCAGCGCGGAATTTCGGTTCGCAGTGTGTTGTTTTGGCGATTGACGCAAAACTCGTCGGCGACACCTGGAAAGTTTTCTTAAACGGCGGTCGCATTGAAACCGATTTAAATGCAATCGAATGGGCGAGAAGCGGCGTGAATTTGGGCGCGGGCGAGATTTTATTGACTTCGATAAACGCCGACGGAACAAAAAACGGGTTTGAAATTTCGTTGACAAAAATGGTTTCCGAAAGCGTCATTGTTCCCGTTATTGCTTCGGGCGGCGCGGGAAAACTCGAACATTTCGCGGAAGTTTTCGAGCAGGGAAAAGCCGATGCCGCGCTTGCCGCGAGTATTTTTCATTTTCGGGAAATCGAGATTTTGCATCTGAAAAATTACCTGAAAAAACAAAACATTCCGGTCAGGGTTTGATTTTCGGTTTGCAATATTATTGAATAAAGCCTTTTAATTAATCAGACAAAAAAACTCATTATGAAGCCAGATTTCAAAAAATCACCCGACGGATTAGTTCCGGCAATTATTCAAGACGCGGAAACGAACAAGGTTTTGATGCTCGGATATATGAACAAAGAGTCTTTCAAAAAGACGAAAAAGAGCGGAAAGGTGACGTTTTTCAGCCGTTCGCGGCAAGTGATCTGGGAAAAAGGCGAAACGAGCGGGAAGTTTTTGACCGTTAAGGAAATCATTTTGGATTGCGATCTGGATACGATTCTGATCAAAGCGACGCCGAACGGCGCGGTTTGTCATACGGGAAAAGACACGTGTTTTAACGAAAAAAACGAATCGGAAAATTTTTTGTTCGAACTTGAAAAAATCATTATTGACCGCAAAAACAGACCTTTGAAAAGTTCGCACACCTCGCTTCTTTTCGCCCGCGGCGTTAATAAAATTGCCCAGAAAGTCGGCGAAGAAGCCGTCGAATTTATCATCGAAGCGATTGATAACAACGACGATCTTTTAAAGGCGGAAGCTTCTGATCTGCTCTATCATTTTCTTGTTTTGCTGGTTGCCAAAGACATTCCGCTCAATGATATTGTCGAAGTTTTGCGGCAAAGACGCAGATAATTTTTGAAATTTCAGATTTCAAATTTCAAATTTCAGAAAAAATTTTCTTATAACCGCCAAAACAAAAAGAAGCCAAAAATCAAGCGGCTTCTTTTTGTTTTGGCAAAAATTAGCTATTATTTTCTCGCCCGCATAAAAAATCTGGAGAAAATCTGTATGCTCGCCTCTTTGGCAGTCGTCTTTTTAATTTGGCTTATTTTCGGCTATTTTGCGTATGGTCGTTGGATCGCAAAACAATTTAAATTGGACGATTCGCGGGAAACGCCCGCAAATACGGTTAATGACGGCAAAGATTTTGTGCCGACGAAACCGTTTTATCTTTTCGGACAGCATTTTTCGGCAATCGCTGCCGCCGGACCGATTGCCGGACCGATCATCGCGTGTCAGGCATTCGGCTGGCTGCCGTGTCTGCTCTGGATCGCGCTCGGCGTAGTTTTGATCGGCGCGGTTCACGATTTTTCAACCCTTGCTTCGAGCGTGCGGCACGGCGCGTGTTCGATTGCCGAAATTGCCCGCGAAAAGCTCGGCACGGGCGCGGGACGGGCGATGATGGCGTTTATCTGGATTGCTCTAATTTACGTGATTGTCGCATTTACGGACATTACGGCGGGAACTTTTGTATCGGGAACGGTAGAACTGGCAGGCATCGGAAATTTCAACGCGGGCGGCGCGGTCGCCTTTGCGAGCATAACTTATCTCGCGCTTTCGCTCGTATTGGGTTTGGTCGAGAGATATTTAAAACCGCCGCTCTGGCTTTCAACGATAATTTTTGTTCCCGCAACCTTTGCGCTCTCATATATCGGCACGAAATTTTCGACAGTTTTTCTCTTTGATCATATAACCTGGGCGGTTTTGATCTTGATTTACTGCATTATCGGCTCGCTTCTTCCGGTTTGGGCGTTATTACAGCCGCGCGGTTATTTGGGCGGATTCGTGCTGTACGCGGCGATTGCGGTCGGAATTATCGGGATATTTTTCGGCGGATATACAATTCAACAGCCGAGCTTTAAATCGTGGGACATCGGCGGAATGACGGGAACGCTTTTTCCGTTTTTGTTCGTAACCATTGCCTGCGGCGCGTGTTCGGGTTTTCACGGGCTGGTTTGTTCCGGCACGACTTCAAAGCAAATTAATAAGGAATCGGACACCCATTCGATTGGCTACGGCGCGATGCTCGCCGAGGGTTTTGTCGCCTTTATCGCGCTTGTTACGATTATGATCATCGCGTCGGACGCGGCAAAAGGCGTTTCGCCGGGAAAGATTTACGGTAACGGCATCGGCGAATTTTTAACTTTGATTATCGGAAAAGAAAATCTGCCGATTGCGATCACCTTCGGCGCGATGGCTTTTTCGACATTTGTTTTCGATACTTTGGATGTGTCGCTTCGTTTGGGAAGATATATCGTGCAGGAACTCATTGGAATTCCGGGAAAACTCGGCGCGATTATCGGAACTCTGGCGACGATTGCCATTCCGTTCGTCTGCGTTCTGATCGCGCCGAAGGGAAGCTGGAACGAATTTTGGACGCTTTTCGGCGCGTCGAATCAATTGCTCGCGGCTCTAAGTTTGCTTTCAATTACGGCGTGGCTTTATCAGGCGCGTCAGCGAATCGCTTTTACTTTGCTGCCGATGCTTTTTGTTTTGACAATTACGCTCTGGGCTTTGGGCGCATTGGTTTACGGAAATTTCAGCGCGGCAAACGGTTTCGACATTAAATTCGTCAACGGAGTTGCGTCGCTCGTCTTGATCTTGCTGGCAGTTTATTTAGTAATTACGGCGATCTTGAAACTTCGAACCGAAAGACCGAATCTGGCAGCAGTTGAAAGTTAGAAAAGAAGAGAAATTAGCCACAGATGAACACAGACAGACACGGATAAGAAAAGAAGATAAAAATCCGTGTGAATCCGTGTTCATCTGTGGCTAATAAAAACGGCTTAATTATGAGATTTCTAATATTTACATTGATTCCGGTATTTGTCTGTTTCGGCACAATTGCGGCGCAGGATAAAGTTACCGAAATAAAAATAAATGTTTTGCCTGAAACGAAAAAGATTCGTCCGCTCGAAACTGCCGTGATTCAAGTTCAATTTTTCGGCGCGAAGACAAAGCAAGGCGTTCTCGATAAAATTCTCGTGGACGAAAGCAAAAGCGGACAGATTCAGGTAAATAATTGGACGGCAAACGCAAGCAGCGGTTGGCTTTCCAAACCTTTTTTGTTTCAAGCGGCGGGCGAAAAAACGAAGTCGGGAATAGATAATTTTCTGCGGCAAGGCTTGAACTCGGTGGCGGCAAAAGATTCGGTTCTTTTTACTGCGCCGGAAAAAGCGGGCAAATACGCGGTAAAAATCACGCAGGGAAATCTGACGAAGGAAGTTCTGATCGAAGTTACAAATTCAGCCGCATCGCAGAAAAAAGAAGAAACCGCGAATTTTGCATCAATCGTAAATTCTACCGATAAATATTTCGCTTTGGTCGAAAATTACGCGCCTTTTATCGCGCAGGAAACCTGGTTTTCGCCGAAGGCGGATTATCTTGCACGATTTGATTACGACGGGAATTGGAAGGGCGAAGATAACTGGGAAAATCTCGAAACAGGTTCGTCAAAAGCCTTTGTTTATTACGCCGTGATGGAAACCGAAACGCATTGGTTTTTGATTTATAATTTCTTTCATCCGCGTGATTATTCGGATTTTTGCGTCATCGGAACGTGCCACGAAAACGATAACGAAGGCGCAATTTTGACAGTTCGGAAAGACGGTTCGAAATTCGGCAAACTCGAAGTCTTGGAAACTCTGGCGCACAATAATGTCTATTCATTTACAAATAATCCGAATATTAAAAACGGAATCCATAATATTGACGGAAAGATCGAATTTTATAAAGAAAAGCATCCCGTCATTTTTATCGAAGCCGGCGGACACGGCGTTTTCGGAAGCGGCGCGAAATCTTCGCTTTTTGACAGTGCGAAAATGGATTTCAAACAAAACACGGGCGTGACATATATTTACAACAAAAAAGCCGAAAGCCCGAAACACGCCAACGACCGAAACGTCAGCTACGCGCTTTTACCGATCTACGATGAATGGTGGTCGAAGGGAATTCGGGAAACAAATCAGAAAGACGAAACTTTTGATAATTTTTATGTTTACGAACCGTTCGGAAACCGCCCGAAGGCAAGTGCGGTGCTGATTTCCGGTGCATTTAACGGAAAAATGGCGAGCAAAAATATGGCGAAACCCTTCTGGGCGTGGCACGATAAACGCACCCGCGACAGGAAAATTTTGAACACCGGACAATGGGCTTTAGACCCGGCGTATGCAGTTTCGAGGAATTTGAAATTTCCAAATAATTTGCCCGTTGCGCTCGATTATATTTTTAATCCGTATTTAAAGTTTTAAGTTTGGAGTCCCGCCTTTAGGCGGCTTTTCATGATTCTTAAAAATCCTTAAATAAACGCAGAAGCCGCCTAAAGGCGGGACTCCAAACAGGTAATTTATGCCGTCAATTGAAGAAAATGAAAATGTCAGAGAAGTCATCACGCCGCAGGAAGCAAGGTTTGAAAAATGGCGTAATCGCGCCGGATTTCTGCTGGCACCGGTCGCTTTTTTGCTGATTTTTTTCACGCCGTTCGAAAGTTTAACGCCCGAAGCGCATTCGCTTGCCGCCGTTATTGCCGTTGTTATAATTTTGTGGATTTGCGAGAGTTTGCCGATGCCGGTGACGGCTCTGATCGGCGCGGCACTTTGCGTTTTGTTTAGAGTCGCCGATGCCAAAACGGTTTTCGCGCCGTTTGCCGATCCGCTGATGTTTTTGTTTATCGGCTCATTTATGCTGGCGCGCGGCATTTTTCTGCACAATCTGGATAAACGGTTTGCGTTCGGCGTTTTATCTTTAAAAATAATCGGGGCGCGACCTTCGCGGATTTTGTTTGCGTTCGGCGCGGTAACGGCGTTTGCTTCCGCCTGGATTTCCAATACGGCGACGACCGCGATGATGTTTGCCATCGGGCTTTCGATCATCGCGTTTTTATTCAAACACGAAAAGGAAACGGGCGTAAAGATCAACCGCAATTACGCGACGGCGATGATGCTGATTACATCTTTTGCCGCGTCAATCGGCGGTTTGATGACTCCGATCGGAACGCCGCCGAATGTCATCGGTCTCGGTTTTATCCGCCAAATTTTAGGCGCGGAAATCTCGTTTTTCAAATGGATGATGATCGGTGCGCCAATTGTTATCATTCTTTACCTTTTTCTCTATTTTTACCTGAATTTTCTCGCGCCCGCCGGAGTTAAGGAAATTCCCGGAAGCGCGGAAATGATCGCGCGGGAAAGAGCCGCTTTGGGCAAATGGACACGCGGGCAGAAATCAACGGTTTTTGCCTTTGCCACCGCCGTTACGCTCTGGGTTTTTTCCGGTTTGGTCGCGCTTTTTGCCGGAGACACGAGCGCGATCTATAAAGCGATAAATTCGCGTCTGCCGGAAGCGGTCGGCGCGGTTGTCGGCGCGTGTCTTTTGTTTCTTCTGCCGGGAAATAAACCGGGCGAAAAAGCGATTACGTGGAATGAAGCGGTAAAAATTGATTGGGGCGTGATCTTGCTCTACGGCGGCGGATTCGCGCTCGGAGTTTTGTCTTTTCAGACAGGGCTTGCGGAATCAATCGGCAGAAATATGACTTCGCTTTTGCCTGTGAGCGGCGGTTTCGGACTTTTGGTGGCGGCGGTGATCGTGGCGATCATCATTTCCGAAACTACTTCAAACACGGCTTCGGCAAATATGGTCGTTCCGGTTGTCATCGCAATTGCTCAGGCGCAGGGCGAAGACCCTTTGATTCCGGCACTCGGCGCGACATTTGCCGCGAGTTTGGGATTTATGCTGCCGGTTTCAACGCCGTGCAACGCAATTGTTTACGGTTCGGGTTATATTCCTTTGATGAAAATGGTGCGTTACGGAATTCTGCTCGATATTTTCGGCGCGATTGTAATTATCGCAATGCTGAGTTTGCTTACGCCATTTGTCAGGTAAATTAACCTCAATGCAGGTTAAAATTTATTTACCCACGAATCACACGAATTTTCACGAATTTGTTTGAAATACGGTTTTTTATCTAAAATTTTCAAAATTGTTTGAAATATTCGTGCCGATTCGTGCAGATTCGTGGGCAAGATTTCTTATCCAGCATTAACGTTAAATTAGTTTTTTTTCACGAAAACTTCTTCAAGCGTTCGCGTCGTGTGTTCGATGACGCTTGCCGGATTTTGTTTCGGTTCTTCGAGTTGGGCAGTTTTTGCTGAACCGAGTTGATTCGGCGGAATGAAATCAGGAAAACTTTTTTCGTTCGTTTTTGATTTATCCAAATACTGCGGCATCAGGCGAATCGTCATATAAATAATCGTCAGAATCGTTGCCAGAAACATTGCGATAATAGCGACGACCGCTGAAATGTCAACATTTTCTTTAAGAAGTTTGAGTACAAAAATAAGAATCACGATCATTCCGCCGAGTCCGACGAAAGTAACTGCGGTTGAAATGCTCTGAAAAGCCGTTTGATTATTTTCGGTTTTTTCGATCTTTCCGCCGCAGCGGTTGCAGTAATTTAGTTCGGGTTTTATCGGATTTCCGCAATTTGCACAATACATCTCTTATCTCCAAAAAATTATTTCTGGGGTTTGATAGTTTCTTCCAGCCAATTGGTCAGCGATTCGACCGATTCGATATGAATCGGTTTGCCCTGCCACGCTTTGAAGGCAAAAATACACAGCATTATAAACGTCACAAACGAAAAAATACTGCTTGCCACTCCGGCTAAATCGGTGGCAATTCCGGCAAATCCTAAAATAGTTGTAACAATCAAGATTCCAAGATGCGCGGCAAGACCTTGGGCGGCGTGAAAACGCACTTTTGCTTCGCTTTTCGGCACAAAAACCAATTCTAAAATTCCCGCGATCATTCCGATATAAAACGGAAGATACGGCAGCGCAACTAAAATATTTTCCGGCAAACCGACATTTGCAACCTTCCGTGAATTATCTGTTTCGACATTTTTATCATAAAGATTTGTGGTTTGATAATTTGTCGGATAATTGCCTTCCTTCCCGAATGTCGAATTATACGAGTTAAATTCTGCTTCGTTGAACTTACGCGTTTGCTGTTCGGTATCAATAACATCGGCAAACTTTCGCGTCTGCCCATTCTTCTGATTGGAAGTCGGCAAAATTACAGTTTCAGTTTCCTTCACCTTTTCGGGAAAGTCTGGATCAAGCGGATTTGTATCGAATTTCTTTGGCATCGTTTGACTTAGTTACGATATTATATCAGATTTTGTTCGGATAATTTAGTATCAAAAAAGTTTCGTTTGATAAACCGGACGATTGCGTTTGTAAATTATAAAGGGAAGAATAAAAGCCAAAAGAATTAGTCCGATGCTCGGATAAGCAAATAGATCAAATAGCATTAATGTTGTGAAATCGGCGCAAGAACCCATTGGAAAAGTGCATAGATTTCTGCAATCTACTTTACCGCCTAAAATCGAATCGGCAACATAAGCACATCCGACCGCAAAGTGTATCGGCAGATAGAATGCAAGAATCAATTTCCAAAATGGTTTCATAAAAATATAAGGCAAGCATAACGCCTGCCTTAAATTTATTCAACAATTTTTATTCCGAGTTCGTTCAATTGCGCGTCGTCAACATCGCCGGGCGAATCCATCATTAGATCCTGCGCCGACGCAGTTTTCGGGAAGGCGACGACATCGCGGATGTTGTCGGTTTCCTGCAAGAGCATCACGAGGCGTTCGATTCCGGCGGCGAAACCGCCGTGCGGCGGCGTGCCGTAGCGAAGCGCATCGAGGAAAAATCCGAATCTTTCCTGCGCTTTTTCGCGTGTCAAACCTTGCGCTTTGAAGATCAGACTTTGAATATCGCTTTGATGAACGCGGATCGAACCACTGCCGATTTCGTAGCCGTTGATGACAATATCGTAAGCACGGGCGCGGATTTCGCCTAAAAGTTTAGTTTCGCCGTCTTCGATGGCGCGTTTAAATAGCGGCACGTCTTCGTCCAAAAGCGATGTGAACGGATGGTGCATCGGATCGTAATTCCGGGAGTCTTCATTGTATTCAAACATCGGAAATTCCGTCACCCAGAGCGGTTTGTAAACGCCTTTCGGAATCAAATTTTCGCGCTTGGCGATTTCTTTCCGCAATGCGCCGAGCGAAGCCGCGACAACCGATTTTTTGCCCGCGACGATTAAAACAATATCGCCTTTTTCGGCTTCGGCGGTTTTGGCTAATTGATTGATCTTTTCTTCGCCTAAAACTTTCAAAAGCGAAGATGTTATTTCATCGCCGACTTTTATCCACGCAAGCGCGTTCGCGCCGTAGCGTTTGACGAATTCTTGAAATTCATCCAGATTTTTGCGCGAATAATCGGCTTTGCCTTTGGCGACAATCGCTTTGATTTCGCCTTTGTTTTCAAGAACGGAAGCAAACGGCGCAAAATCCGTATCGCGCAAATTTTCGGATAAATCAACAAGTTCCATTCCGAAACGCAGATCGGGTTTATCAACCCCGAATCGGCGCATCGCTTCGCGGTAAGTCATTCGCGGAAATTTTTCGGGAAATTCGGTTTCGACCAATGAAAAAACTTCCTGCAAAACACCTTCCATCGTGCGGAAGACCATTTCTTCATTGGCAAAACTCATCTCGATGTCGAGTTGCGTAAATTCCGGCTGGCGGTCTGCCCGCAGGTCTTCATCGCGGAAACAGCGGGCGATCTGGTAATATTTATCAAGCCCCGCGATCATCGTGATCTGCTTTAAAATCTGCGGCGATTGCGGCAGCGCGAAAAATTTTCCGGTGTGAATGCGCGACGGAACGACGAAATCGCGTGCGCCTTCCGGCGTGGATTTGAGCAGAATCGGCGTTTCGATTTCGAGAAAATCTCCTTTATCCATAAAATCACGGATTTTTCGCAACGCTTTGGCACGCATCATCAAATTCTTTTGCAATGTCGGGCGGCGCAGATCAATATAACGATATTTGAGGCGTAAATCTTCGGACGCTAGATTTTGTGAACCGGCTTTTTCGAGTTCAAACGGCAGAGTTTTTGCGTCGTTCAAAATTAGAATTTCCGTAACGTGAATTTCAATTTCGCCCGTTGCCAACTTTGCATTTCTCGCACCTTCATCGCGCAAAGAAACTTCACCTTTCACCGCAACGACATATTCGCCGCGCACATTTTTCGCTTTGGCGTGCGCTTCCTTTGCGGTTTCTTCGCTGACGACGATCTGCGTCAAACCGTAGCGGTCGCGCAGATCAATAAATGTAAAAACGCCGAAGTCGCGCTTTTTCGCCGCCCAGCCCATTAAAACGACCGATTCGCCGACATTTGCTTCGCGCAATTCGCCGCAAGTGTGTGTTCTTTCTAAATTTCCTAATGTATCTAACATATAATTTTGTCCTTAGTCTTTAATCCTTAGTCCTTTGCAGTTTTGCAATTTAAGCTAAGTTTTGAAATAAAATTCAACTTGCGAAAGACAAATGACAAATGACAAATGACGAATAAAATAAAAAAACGCCTTTCGATTTATGACATAAACGAAAGGCGGAACGCTAATTTTAACGCTCGCGCCAATCAATTATTATTATCATCAAACCGAATTGCGTTCATTTTTAAACCTTGTGAATGATACAGGAAATTTAATTAAAAGAGCAAACAGCTAATATAAAATTTACGTAAGAAATTCACAGAGATGACAGGATATACAGAGATAATTTTATTTTTAATATCCCTATATATCCTGTCATCCCTGTAAATTATTTCTTTCTGTCCTTTAATTCCCTAAAATTTGCTTCGAGGATAAAATAACATTTCGGAATAGATTATAGCTGATAGATGAAAACTGTTAGATTTGCTCTAAGACAAGAAATTACGAGCTTTTAATTTTCTCGAACATTGTCCGATAAACCGGCAAATCACGGGCTTCGACCGAATTTTCGCGTTCGGTTTTTACCGGAAAAGGATTTTCGTTTGTTTCGATTTCGCGCAAGTTTTCGTATTGTCTGAAATACTCGAAGATTTCTTCCGCCAGAAATTCGACGTCTGATTGAATGAAAATTTTGCCCGAGATTTTAAGATGTTTGACGACCGTTTCCGCCAGATTATCCTTGACCATCCGGCGTTTGGCGTGTTTTTTCTTAAACCACGGATCGGGAAATTGGATCGTTACGGTTTCGAGAATATTTGCGGGCAAATTGACAAAAAGTTTGTCGAGCGCGAGCGTTGCGTTGCAGAAATGATAATGCAGATTTTTGAAATTCCGCTCCTGAGCAATCGAGTTTGCTTCTTCGACAATCGGTGCGCGAATTTCCAGCCCGAGAAAATTCTGCTTCGGCTCAAGCTCCGCCATTTTCATCAAAAAACGCCCGCGCCCGCAGCCGATGTCAACAAACAAAGGAAGCGCGGGATCGGCGAAAATCTCTTCGATCTCGATCGGATTTACTTCTAACTGACGAAAATAAGTCGCTAAAGGATTAACGTGTTGATGAACTCTGACTCGCGGCATTTTGTGAATAAATTATAATCTGACGATTTCAAATGTCAGAACCGTCTGCGGTAGCGGGCGGTTTAAGACTATCACCTTGAATTTTTATTATAATCATCCAAGTTTATTACGTTCAACCATCCGCTACCGCAGATGGTTCTGACCTCTACAATCTGACAATCTGAAACAGCAGTAAAACAGTTAAAACCGCAACAAAAAGAAAAATGCCGAGCGCGGCAAAGCCGATGATTTCCATCAGCGGAGTAGTTTCGCGCGGGTCTTTGTATAAATCTCTCGGAATCTGGAAAATGCCGTAAATTGCTCCCATCAAAAGTCCGCCTAAATGAGCGAAATTATCAACGCTCGGAATTACAAATACTCCCATAAAAGCGATAAACACAACATTAAAAAGCATATTTTTGAGCAAGGCGTTCGACATTAATTTGCGGCGGTAAAAGCCGTAAACTGTTAAATAGCCCAAAAATCCGATGATGCCGCCCGACGCGCCGACAGAAATGCCGTCGGGAGTAAACGCTAAACTCATAAAGTTACCGCCGATGGCGGAAAGCAAAAAAACTACCGGCAGATGAACGCGGTTTGAAAGTGTTTCAATCAGTTTGCCGAGAATATATAAAGCGTAGCTGTTAAAAGCGAGATGAATAAGTCCGCCGTGAAGAGCCGCGCCGGTTAAAACGCGCCAGTATTCGCCGTGAACAAACGCGGCTTT
>JBBRVS010000024.1:0-40752 GCA_038246645.1 Pyrinomonadales bacterium | reverse complement strand
GGATTTGAAGGATTACGGAATCGAAATCGAGCGGCTTCTTGTGAAAGATTTGACGTTTCCGAAAACAATTCAGGATTTATTTGCCAAACAGCTTGAAGCGAAAATCAGAGCGAAAGCCGATTTGGAAAATGCCAGAACGCAAGTTTCCATGGCGCGAACTCTGAAAAATGCTGCGGAATTGATGAAAGGCGATGAAAACATCAAGTTTATGCAGATGCTCGAAACCATTACAAAAATCGCAGAAAAAGGAAAGCACACTTTTGTAATTGGCGATTTGGCGCAAAACGCTGTAAATTTGAAGAAAGATTAGTTTTATTAAAGAAACAGGAGAAAATCTAAATGCAAGAAGCCTTGGGAATGGTTGAAACAAAAGGACTTGTGGCGACGATCGAAGCGGCTGACGCGATGGTCAAAGCGGCAAATGTCCAATTAGTCGGTTACGAAAAAATCGGCGCAGGTTTTGTTACGGCAATCGTGCGCGGCGACGTGGCGGCGGTCAAAGCGGCGACCGATGCCGGTGCGGCGGCAGCGCGGCGGGTCGGCGAACTCGTTTCGGTTCACGTTATTCCGCGTCCGCACGAAAGCGTTGATGAGGCAATGCCGATCGGTATTAAATAAGTTCAAAGTTCAAAGTTTAAAGTTCCAAGTCGGAAAAATAACTTTGAACTTTGAACTTTGAACTTTGAACTTAACAAATGATTATCGGAAGAATTTTAGGCACGGTCGTTTCGACGCAGAAAGACGAACGTCTGCACGGCAAGAAACTCTTAATAGTCAAACCCGTAAATCTCGACGGCACGGATCAGAGCGGTTATGTCATCGCGGTTGATACGGTCGGCGCAGGGTTTCACGAAAAGGTTCTGGTCGTTGCGGGTTCATCGGCGCGTCTGGCGGAAGGCAACAAGGATTGTCCGGTTGATTCGGCAATCATCGGTGTGATTGATACGGTTGATTACGTCGAGCATTAAATTTATTTATCTCAATAAATTTATTTGTCAGCTTATTTTTCTTATAAAAAATATACGAAAATGAAATCCGACCAGCGACAAAATACGGGGATTTTGATCTTGAGGATCGTTGTTGCCTCGATTATGCTGATTCACGGCGCGGCGCGGATTTATCTCGGAACAGTTGACGATTTCGGCGAATTTTTGACTTTGAAAAACTTTCCCGCCGGATTTTATCTCGCCTGGGCGATCACTATTTTCGAGATCGCCGGCAGTATTTCGTTGATAATCGGGCGATTTGTCGTGCCTTTGTCATTGGTTTTTGCGGTTCATATTTTTACGGGAATTTTGCTCGTTCATCTAAAGGAAGGTTGGTTTGTCGTCGGCGCGGGCAGAAACGGCGCGGAATTCAGCGTTTTGCTGATCGCGGTTTTTATTGCGCTGGCAATTTCGGAGTTTGAAAAATCGAAATAAATGCAGATTGCAAGAGTCATCGGAAACGTCGTCGCGACCGTCAAGAATAAAACGCTCGAAGGGCGTAAGATTATGATTGTGCAGAATTTAGACGAAAACTTAGAGCCGAAGGGAAAACCGCTTATTGCTCTCGACGCAATCGGCGCAGGTGTCGGCGAACTCGTATTCTGGTGTCGCGGCAAAGAAGCGAGTTTCCCGTTCAAACGCGATTCCACGCCGACCGACTGCACGATCGTCGGCATCGTAGATTCGGACAAACACGTATTTAACGGACAACGGTCAATGGACAACGGACAATAAAAATTCAGTAAATTGTCCACTGTTCATTGTCAATTGTTCATTTAATCAAATGCTTTTAGCCAAAGTTATCGGAAATGTCGTTGCGACGCAGAAAAATCAGCGTTATGAAGGCGCACGCATAATGCTCTGCCGCGAGATTACGCCCGAAGGCGTTGAAACCGACAATACTCTGCTCGCGCTCGATTCGGTTGATGCGGGCGAAGGCGATACGGTTTTAATCGTCCGCGAAGGCTGGTCGGCTTCGACCGCGACGACCGGAAAACCCGGCGCGGCAATAGATTCGGCAATCGTCGGTGTGGTTGATTATATTGATCTGCTGCCGAAGGAAAATAATTAACAAAGATTGGCAGGATAAACAAGATTTTTAGGTTGATATTTATCTTGTAAATCCTGTCTATCTTGTTTGAATTTTATGTCAAACAATACACAAAATTTAGCAGAAAAAATCGCGCATCTTCTTAATGAAAATCAAAAGGGAAGCGAGGCGGACTTCTTGCGCGTAAGTCTTGAGAAAATCAATCAAAGATTAGATAAAATCGAAACACAAATCGCTTCACAAAATTCAAAGACCGAAGACCAAAGACCGCAGACCAACCATTCAAGTCAAGAGAAATTTACAAATCTCGAAGAATTGGCGGACGAAATCATCAATAATCTGGAAAATGAAAAGGCTTGCCCGTATGAACCGGCGGGCAAGCCTTGCGATCATTGCTCGATGTGCAATTCACTCGGGTTTTAGCTTATTGATTGCTGTTTTTCCGCAGCGCATTCGGATCGCCGACACTTGGCGCATTTTCCGCTCCGGGTTGAGCTTTGAAAAACGGTTCTTCCGAAAATCCGAAAAGGCTTGCCGTTAAAACTGCCGGAAATTGATTCCGCGTCGTGTTGTAATCGATGACGATTTTATTGTAATCTTCGCGTTTGGTCGCAACCCGATTTTCCGTTCCTGAAAGTTCGTCCTGAACCTTCATAAACGCTTCGCTCGAACGAAGCTGCGGATAGCTTTCCTGCAAACTCAGAAGTCTTCCGACCGTTCCGCCGAAGCTGTTTGCCGCTTCGATCACGGCTTCGCGCTGTTCGGCGGTTTTGGCTTCGGGCGGCGCGGCTTGCGTCGCATTAAGCAGTCTCGAACGCGCTTCCGCTATTTGACCGAAAACTTCCTGTTCCTGAACGCCCGCCATCTGCGCGGTTTTGATCATATTCGGTATTAAATCGAGCCGCCGCTGAAGCTGTGCTTCAACATCCGCCCACGCGCCTTTGACCTGTTGCTGTTTTGCCGTTAAATCATTATAACTGCACCCGCTTAAGCCGAATGCGATAAATAATGTGATTGTTAGTAATAATACTCTTTTCATTTTTATTCTCCTCATAAAAAGTTAATTTTTTTAGCGTTAATCGCTAATCGTTAATCGTATTTTTTGCTAACGATTAACCATTAACTATTAACAATTTACGATTTTCAAATTTTATCAACCGATGCAATTACGGCTTCGATCTGTGCCATATATTCCGTAAAAAGTTCATTGGCGGAAACTTCCGTTAATGATTTCTCAAAATTATTTTCACGAATATGAAAGATTTTTTCAAGCGAATTGCCGCTGATTTTCAATTCCTGAACCGTCAGAGCAATAATTTCGTGTTTTGTCACCGGCGGCGTTTTGCCTTGAAGCAGCAGCACGGCGCGAAAGATCGCGGCAAAACTGCTCAAACTTTCCGCCATCAGATTGACCAGACCTTCGACCGAACCCGAAACGTGAATATATGCGCGGCGCAGCCGTATAAGTTTGCTCCGCAGTTCGTATTCGGTCTGATGACGCAAGAATTCATCGGAAATCTCGATATTTGCCAGAACGTCCGTTCCAAATAAAACCTTGCGGGCGCGTTCCATAAAATGAAACTCGATCGGGAAAACATCCGCCGCATCCTGCAGCTCGGAAACGGTAAAATAGACCGGAACGCGATGTCCCATTTTCTGCCATTCACGCATACAGGCGTGGGCATTCCGCAAATCCTTCGGCGCAATTTCGTTTAACGCGATCAGCAAATTATAATCCGATTGCTTCGCCACAAAATCGCCCGCCGCCGCCGATCCGTAAAGAATCACCGAAACCAGATTGCTCCCGTGCGTTTCGCGCAAATCTTCAATAAATGAATCAAATTGTTCTTTCATAATCTTTCGAGTTCAAAGTTCAAAGTTTAATGTTCAAAGTTTATATTTCTAAATAACTTTGAACTTTGAACTCGAAACTTTGAACTGCTTTTATTACCAATCTCCGCCCGCGCCGCCGCCGCCGAAATCACCGCCGCCGCCGAAACCGCCCCAACCGCCGTCCGAGCCGCCGCTGCTCCAGCCGCTCGAAGAACTGCCCGAAGAACTTCCGCTGCTTGCCGCGCCCGCCAGAATCGCCCAGAGCAGACCGCTCGCGATTCCGTCGCCGCCCGAACCGCCCCCGCGTCCGCCGCGTCCGCCACCGCCTTTTCGTCCGGCTATCAGTATTATAATAAACAAGATAAATAAAATTATGCAGAATCCGCGAAAAACAGAACTCGAGCCGGAAGTTTCGGGTGTTCTTCTTTTATCCTGCGTTTCCGACGCAATCGGTTCACCGCTTTGCTTGGCTTCGATGGTGCGGATATATGCGTCAATCGTGTCGGAAATTCCTTTACTGTAATTGCCTTTCTTAAATTCGGGAACGAGAAATTGTCTCTGCAGACTTCCGGCTAAACCGTCGGGCAGTTCATCTTCGAGATCGCGGCTGACCTGCGTAAAATATTTGCGGTCGTCAATCGCGACAAAAAGCAGTGCGCTCGGATTATCTTGATTTTTCGAACCTATTTTCCAGCCCCGCGCCACCGCCAGCGAATAATCGAAAATATCCCGGTCGCCCGTCGTTTTGACAACCGCGACCGCCAATTCGACCGGCGGATTCGTTTTTTCTTTAAATTGTTTTAATTGATTTTCGAGTTTTTGTTTGGTCGCGGCATCAATAACTCCGGCATAATCATTAACAAACCCCGTCGGCGGCGGCAGCGGTGATTCGGTTGTTAAACCTTGCGGGAAAACGGTCTGAATCATCAAACCGAACAGCAAAATAAAAAGGAACGCGCCGAATTGTACAACTGAGAAATTTCTTTTCATTTACCTAATAGAATATGTTTTCAAACCTCTGTTGTAAAATACGATAAAACAATCGGCAATGTTCGTTTGAACAAAAATTGACGTTTTAAAAAAGTGAATGAAGCAAAAAATGCAGAGCGAAAAACAGTGCGACTCCGGCAAAAACGCACATTGAAACGAGCGGACGTTTTCCGCCGTGGTGATTTACTTCCGGAATCAGATCGCTTGCCGCCACATAGAGCGTTACGCCGCTTGCCAGCGGAAGCGCGTAAGCGACCGTAAAACCTAAGTTTGCGCCGATGAAATAAAAAATCAAAACACCGAGAAGCGTTGTAAATCCGACCAGCGAAGTTGCAAACATCACTTCCTTAAAACCTTTTCCGGCGGCGAGAATCATCGAAGCAATCGTAAAACCTTCGGGGAATTTATGCAGAAAAATGGCGATAAAAACCAGAATTCCGACGCGTTTGTCAACCTGCGCGGCGGCGGCAATCGAAACGCCGTCGAAAAATGTATGAATCAGCAAGCCGCCGATCGCCGTATAAGCGGAAGAGATCGAGAGCAGATGATCGGAGTGAACTTCTTCGCCGAGGTGAAAATGCGGCGCAATCGTATGTTCGAAAAATTGCGTCAGCATATATCCCGCCAGCAGCAAGATCATCGGCACGACTAATGCTTCGCTCACGGGTTTTCCTTCGGTTATCCAGAGTTCGGCGACTTTCGGCAAAATTTCGACAAATGTTACCGCCAGCATAAATCCCGCGCCGAGAGCCAGAATATATTTGAGCAATTTTTTGTAATTCTTTTGAATTCCGGGCGGAAAGAGAATTAAACCTCCGATCACATTTGCCAAACCCGCAATCGTGCCGAAAGCCAGAAGTTGAAGAAGATTAAATTCCATAAACGAAAAAATGAAAAAATTGTCAGACTCATGTGTGAAAAAATAACATTTTTATTGTATGATTGAAAAACTTGGTTTTCTCTCCGAAAAAAGTCACTTCTTCTTCCATTTGACAACTAACGAATCAGGTAAATAAAAAAGTATAAACTTTAACGTGAAATTTTTATAACCGACGACCTGAAATAGTTGCATTTTTTGATAAAATTTTTATCAAAAGGGTGCTTTTTTATTTTAAACACCTGATTAAGTAAAAAATCTAAAATAAACCTTGACAGATGCCGAAAAAGAATCGTAAGATGCTGATAGTTAATTTAACACAGCCTGAAAGTAGATTTAGGCAAAAGAAAGTACCACAAAGCTAGTGTTTAAGATTTTGGAGGATTTTAAGCACTTTCCCCAAAACAAAATTTCTGAAAGACTTTATGCGGAGATGGAAAATGCAATTTTACGAAACACGACGGTCTTAAAAAAAAACAGCATTTTCGCAAAAATTCTTAAAGAAAATTACAGCAACATAAATTTTATTTTACGGGTTTAAAGGTTAAATTCCGAAGCCGTAAGTGTGTCTTGAAAACACAGGCGTTTAATGCACGATTTTGCTCTTTGAAATGATGTCAGCCAACAAAATCGAAAATCCACATAAATCAGTTTTGCTTGCCGAAACTATTCGTCTGCTCGAGCCGCAAGACGGCGGGATTTTTGTTGACGCAACGCTCGGTTTAGGCGGACATACAGAGGAAATTTTACTTGTTTCCGAAAACACGAGAGTTATCGGAATTGACCAAGACCTTGAAGCGATTGAATTTGCGCGCCAACGGCTGGAAAAATTCGGCGAAAGAATTGACATTCACCACGCGAATTTTTCCGAGATCAGAGAGGTTTTGCAACGCGCGGAAATCGAACGGGTTGACGGCGTTTTGGCGGATCTGGGCGTTTCGTCCCTGCAGTTCGATTCGGAAACACGCGGATTCAGCTTTCGTTTCGACGCGCCGCTCGATATGCGGATGGACGCAGGGGATAACGATGCGGAAACCGCCGCCGAATTATTGGAAAGGCTTTCGGAATTTGAAATTGCGCGAATCATCTATGAATACGGCGAAGAAAGATCTTCCCGGAGAATTGCCCGAAGAATTGTCGAAAAAAGAGAACGCGGCGAACCCGTCAAGACGACTAAGGAACTTGCCTCTCTGGTCGAAAGATCGGTAAAGCGCGGTAAAAACGACAAAATTCATCCGGCGACCAAAACTTTTCAGGCTCTCAGGATTGCGGTCAACGGCGAACTTGAAATTTTAGAAAAATTTATCAGAGATTCGATTGATGTTTTGAAAACCGGCGGTAGATTTTGTTTGATAACCTTTCATTCTCTCGAAGATAGAATTGTTAAACAAACCTTTCAAAAATTAGCCGGAAAATGTTTCTGTCCGCCCAAATTGCCTGTTTGCGTCTGCGGTGCAGAAAAAAAAATTGAAATTTTAACCCGAAAGCCATTGACGCCGGGCGACGAAGAAGTAGAGGGAAATCCCCGTTCCCGAAGCGCAAAGCTCCGCGCCTGTTTAAAAATAATTTGACTTCCCGATATCTACACGAATTTTTTTGGAGAAAATTTATGAAAGGTAGAAAAATCACCACAACTCAAAACCGAAAACCGAAAGTCCGGCGCGAACGCGAACCGGTTTCGTGGAAATATATTTTGCTCTGCGCCTTCTGCGGTTTGATGCTGGTCGTCGGGTTTTTCGGCGCGGCGCGGCAGCATTTCGCTTCGATCAATTACGGCATTAAAAATTCCAAACTGAAAAAGGAAGTCGAAGAATTGAAATCAGAACAAGTTCGGCTCAAATTAGCCAGAGAAGTCGCGATGACTCCGGCGGAAATCAAAAAATCCGCCAAAGAATTAGGCTTTACCGAAAAAACGGCAAGCAATATTCAAGCATTTCACGTGGAAACCGTTTCGGATAAAAAGGCAAACGCCAATAAATCGAGCGAAAAAGCGGTTGAAAAAAAGCAGGAAAAAGCGAGCGAAAAAATCATTCCGAAAATTAGTTTGAATAAAACCGAAAAAAAGAAAGAAACGAAAGCGGACGAAGGCAAGAAGGAAAAGTCCAGAGAAAAAAAAGGTAAATAAAAAAAGTAAGAATTTGCCGGGAAAAATCATTAAAAAATAAATGTCGAAAAGCCCGAAAACAAAAAAGAGAAACGCCGATAAAAATCCGATGCAGACGATTTTTACGCGGTATATGTTGATCGTGGCGATTTTTATTATGTGGATCGGCGGCATCAGTGTCCGGCTCGTCCATCTGCAAGTCAATCAAAATGAATGGTTGCGCGAAAAGGCGCAGGGGCAAAGACGCGATCTGTTGAAAAGCCACGTCTTGCGCGGCACGATCTTCGACCGTTCGCAGCGCGCTCTGGCGATGAGCGTCAAGGTCAAATCGCTCTACGCCGATCCTTCGGAAATCGAAGACGTGGCGGGAACTGCCGAAAAACTTGCCGAAGTTTTGACTATTCCGAAAAAGGACATTCAATTGATTCTGACCGAAGCAAAGGAAAAAAACCGAAGATTCGTCTGGATCGAGCGCAAAATTGATGAAGATAAGGTTCTGGAAATTAACGAGAAATTAGAAGTTAAAGAACTGAAAAAATACAATTTACCGCGCATCGCCGGGTTGTATTGGAAGGAAGAGCAAAAACGCAGTTATCCGTATAAAACTCTTGCCGCGCATATTGTCGGTTTCAGCAATTCCGATGATGTCGGGCAAGCCGGAATCGAACTGTCGAAGGAAGAAATCTTAAAGGGCGAAATCGTCAAAACGTGGCAGGAACGCGACCGTCTGGGCAGAGTCTATGACGAATCGGACGCGACGCGCGAACCGCCGAAAAATATCGTTTTAACGATCAGCAACTCGATTCAGTATAAAACCGAACAGGCTCTGGAAAAAGGCGTCAAAGCCGCTAACGCCAAATCGGGTATGGCGGTCGTTCTCGATCCGAAAACGGGCGAGATTCTGGCAATGGCAAATTATCCGACGTTTGATCCGAACTTGTTTAACGAAGTCGAGCCGGAAGTCCGGAAAAACAAAGCGATTCAGGATGTCTATTCGCCGGGTTCGATCTTCAAGGCGATTGCCTACGGCGGCGCGTTGGAAGAAAAATTGATTACGCCAAGCGGCGAAATTGACGGCAGAAAAGGATTTATCCAGGTCGGCGGCAGACGTTTTAACGATCCGCACGCGGCGCGAATAATGAATTATACCGAAGCTCTGGCAATTTCCAGTAATTATGCCGCGATAAAAACCGCGCTCGGACTTGGCAAAGACAAATTTTATGATTATTCTCGTAAGTTTGGTTTTGGCGAAGCAACCGGCATCGAACTGCCCGCCGAGGCAAAAGGAGTTCTTCGCGTCCCCGAAAACTGGAACGGCGATTCGCTGGCTTCGATGGCAATCGGTTATGAAATCAGCACGACGGCTTTGCAGTCGGCGGCGGCTTACGGCGCGATTGCCAATGACGGAGTGCGCGTTCAGCCGCATATTATCAAGGAAATACGGCAGGCGGACGGCAAAGTCGTTTCGACGACCGAACCCAAAAGAACGCAGGTCTTGAGCGCGGAAACCGCCCGCAATCTACGCACAATGCTGAAACGCGTGGTTGAAAAAGGAACGGCAAAAAGAGCGCAACTGCTCGGTTACAGCGCGGCGGGAAAAACCGGAACCGCCTGGAAATACGACGCGAATATCAAGCGGTATAATCCGGGGAAATATATTTCGTCGTTTGTCGGTTTCGCGCCGGTCGAAAATCCTTCGGTCGTCATTGCGGTCGTTATGGACGAACCGCGCGGCGGCGCACGCGACGGCGGACAGGTTTCCGCGCCGGTTTTTCGCGAAATTGCCGAACAGATTCTGCCGGAAATGAATATCGTGCCGGATTTGCAACTTACGCCCGAAGCTTTAACGGCGGAAGAAATTCCCGACACCGTTGACGGCGATGCTTTTGAAATCGAAGCGGTGGAGCCGAATCCGCTTGAGAAAATTTTTGATAAAACGTCTGCCGAAAATGAAAAACCGAAAAATGCGGACAAAAAGAGCAATGAAAAGATAAAAGAGGAAAAACCGCCGGATGAAAAGAAAGAATCTCCGAAAAAGAAACCGGCGGCAGTAAATGAAAAACCGAAGAGCGATGAAAAAAAGAAATCGCCGTTTGAGAGGTCGAAACGCGAAACTTGAAACTGAAAAACGCCATTAAATATATGAACGCCGAAGCGTTAAAACTTAATCCCGCTCTGAGGATCGCGGAAGTCGAATCTTTTTCGATTGACTCGCGCGAAGCCGCAGCGGGCAAAGTGTTTTTCGCCCTCTCGCAGCCCGAGTATAAAAACAACGGATTTAACGGCGATTTTGAAGATTCGACCAAATATGTTCCGGCGGCGTTTGAAAAAGGCGCGGTCGCGTGCATAGTGCGGCGCGATAGATTTGAAGAACATTTCGCAGAACTCGAACAATTTGAAGACCGCCTGATCTTTGTCGAAGATTCGATTGCCGCTCTGCAAAAACTCGCGCACGGCGTTTATACCGAATGGAACAAACCGATTGTCGCCATTACGGGAAGCGCGGGGAAAACGACGGCGAAGGAAATAACGGCGTTTGTTCTGGAAGCGAGCGGCAAAAATGTTCTGCGGAATATCAAGAATTACAACAACGGTTTGGGGCATCCTTTGACGGTTTTAAATCTGGCGAAACACAATGATTTTGATGTCGCGGTTTTGGAAATGGGAATGTCAACGCCGCTCAGGGAAATTGCGCGTCTGTGCGAAATTACGCCGCCGGATGTCGCCGTCGTACTCAATGTTTTGCCGGTTCATCTGGAACATCTCGGTTCGATTGAAAATATCGCTAAAGCGAAAGCCGAACTTGTCGAGGGAATGAAACCGGGCGGAGCCGCCGTTTTGAATGCTGATGACGAAAGAGTTCTGGCAATGCGCGAACTCAGTAAAGGAAATGTTTTGACCTACGGTATTGAGAACAAAGCGGACGTGGCGGCAAGCGATCTGGAAATGGAGCGGTTCGGCGAAACGCGCTTTACTCTGCATTTACCGAACGGCGAAGCAAAGGTTTCGATGAGTTTGTCAGGTCGTCATAATATTTTGAACGCTTTAGCGGCTTCGGCGGTCGGATTTAGTTTCGGAATGAAGGCTGAGGAAATTGCCGGTGCGCTCGCAAATATCAATCCGCCCGTCCAGCGCGGCGAGGTTTTGCATTTTACCGAAGGTTTTACGGTGATTAACGATTCGTATAATTCAAATCCGGCGGCACTTTTTTCGATGGTTAAAACTCTGGTTGATGGCGGCGGAAAAAATTCCGGCAGAAAAATCGTCGTTGCCGGAGAAATGCTCGAACTCGGAAAAAGCGAAAGGGAAATTCACCGCGAAACGGGAAAGGAGTTGGCAAAAAGCGGCATTGATTTTTTGATCGGCGTGCGCGGTTTGGCGCGGGAAATGACGGAAGGCGCAAAGGAAAACGGTTTGCTCGAAACCCAGTTTTTTGAAAATTCGGACGAGGCGGGTGAATTTTTGGCAGGCGAAATCAAATCGGGCGATCTGGTTTTGGTCAAAGGTTCGCGCGGCGTAAAGACGGAAAAAGTGATTGAGAAGTTATTGGAAAATTACAAAGTGGAGAACTGAACAGCAGACGGCGGATGACGGAAAATCCAAAATCCAAAATCCAAAATCCAAAATCTAAGGGATGCTTTATTACTTTTTATATCAAATAATTTTCAAGCAGTACGGCGCGGGCAGCGAATCGTATTTTTATAAAGGCTTGAATGTTTTTCAGTATGTGACGTTTCGCACGGCTTGGGCGACGATTACGGCACTTCTTATTTCTTTGCTGCTCGGCGGAAAAGTCATCAAAAAGCTGCAGGAATTGAAGATCGGGCAGGAAATCCGCGAAGAATTGTCCGCCGAACACCAGGCGAAAAAGGGAACGCCGACGATGGGCGGGGTTTTGATCTTAGGTTCGGTTTTTCTTTCGACCGTTCTTTGGGCGCGGCTCGACAGCATTTATCTGTGGCTCGCTCTGGGCGCAACGATGGCTTTCGGACTGATCGGTTTTGCCGACGATTATATTAAAATCGTCAAGAAACGAAGTCTGGGTTTGACCGGTTGGCAAAAGATTCTCGGACAAGTTCTGACCGCTTTAATCGTCTGGGGCTGCCTTTGGTATTTTGCCAATTATCCGTGGAATCTGAGCATTCCGTTTTTTAAGGCGACGGCAATTTCGGAATACAGTCAGGCAGTAACCTGGATCGGTCCGTTCGTTTATTTGTTCTTTATCATTTTTGTTCTTCTCGGTTCGTCAAATGCCGTTAATCTGACGGACGGAATGGACGGTTTGGCGGCGAGCATCACATTTATTGCGATGGCGGCTCTGACGGCTTTGACATACGTTTCGAGCGATGCGCGCTGGTCAGAAATTTTGCTCATCACGCATAAACCGGAAGCGGCGGAACTGACGGTTTTTTGCGGTGCGATGGTCGGCGCAAGTCTCGGATTTCTCTGGTATAACGCGCCGCCCGCCCAGGTTTTTATGGGCGATGTCGGAAGTTTGGCAATCGGCGGTGCGCTCGGAACGGTGGCGATTTTGACAAAACAGGAATTTCTTTTGCCGTTTATCGGCGGTATTTTTATTATCGAAGCCGCCTCGGTGATGATTCAGGTTGTCGGTTTTAAGTTGACAAAAAATCCGAAAACGGGAGTCGGGAAGCGGATTTTTCGCCAAGCCCCGCTTCATCACCATTTCCAGCTTTCAGGCTGGAAAGAGCCGAAAATCGTTTTCCGCTTCGTCATCGTCGCTATTTTGTTTGCTTTGCTCAGTTTATCAACTTTGAAATTGCGTTGATTTAACGCAAAGACCAGAGAGGCGCAAAGGCGCAAAGTTTTTTCAATAAAATTTTCTTTGCGTTTGTAAAAAATGGAACTTGAAGGAAGAAAAACTTTAGTCTTAGGCGCGGGGAAAAGCGGCGTAACTTCGGCGAAATTTTTAGCTGAGCGCGGCGCGGTTGTTGCGCTTTATGATAAGAAGCCGCAGGCAGAATGGTCGGAAGAAGCGCGTTCTTTGAAAAGTGAAAAAGTCGGTTTGATGGACGGGAAAATTCCTTCGTGGCTCCTTGACCAAATTGATCTGGTCGTCATCAGTCCGGGCGTTCCGACGAATACGATTCCGGCGAAATATGTTGACCGCAAGGACGGCGAAGTGATCGGCGAAGTCGAATTGGCTTACAGATTTATGAAAGGTCGAATCGTCGGGATTACGGGTTCGAACGGGAAAACGACGACGACGACTCTGGTCGGCGAAATCTTGAAAAACGCCGGAATCGAAACGCAGGTCGGCGGAAATATCGGAACGGCTTTGATAACTCTGGCGGAAACTTCGACCGAAAACAGTTGGACGGTTGCCGAACTTTCGAGTTTTCAGCTTGAAACGATCAAGGATTTTCGCCCGAATGTCGCGATTGCTTTGAACGTAACGCCGAATCATCTCGACCGCTACGATTTTTTTACCGATTATGCCGCCGCGAAATACCGGATCTTTATGAATCAAACAGCGGACGACGTGACGATTTTGAATGCCGACGATGAAATAACGGCAAGTTGGGCAAAAAACTTAAAAGCAAATGTCGTGCTTTTTTCGACGGCGAAGGAATTGGAAGAAGGTTTATTTTTGCGAGGGAAGGATTTAATTTGCCGCGCAAACGGTAAGGAAAAAGTTTTGACAACCCGCGATGAAATGCTGCTGCGCGGCGTACATAATGTGCAGAACGTGCTGGCAAGTCTGGCGGCAGGACTCGCGTGCGGCGCATCGCCGGATTCGATGCGCGAAACGATTCGGGAATTTAAGGCGGTCGAGCATCGGCTCGAATTTGCCGGCGAAATTGAAAACGTCAAGTTTTACAACGATTCGAAAGCGACTTCGGTTGACGCGACCTTGAAGGCTCTGGAAGCACTCGCGGAAGAAGACGGCAAAATCGTTTTGATCTTAGGCGGTTTGGGCAAAAACGCGCCGTATGCGCCGCTTGCCGGTTTGATACAGGAAAATGTTCGTACATTAATAACGATCGGCGCGGATGCGGAAAATATTGAAAATCAGTTGAAAGATCACGCCGAAATTATTCGCGCCGATTCGATGAAGGATGCGGCGGAAAAATCTCTGGGCGCGGCGGAAAAAGGTGATTCGGTTTTGCTCGCTCCGGCGTGTGCGAGTTTTGATATGTTCAAAAGTTTTGAAGAACGCGGACGAATTTTTAAACAGGAAGTTGGGAATTTAACAAAAAAGACGGCGACTACTTAAAAAGGTGAAGATATTTTAGTGAATTAAAAATGGCTAAAAAACTCAGAATGGATTGGTTTCTTTTTTCGCTGGCGGCGACGCTGGCGACGTTCGGCGTGGTGATGGTGTACAGCGCGTCGGCGATGATCGCCCTGCGCGAAACCGACGGTTTGAGCCAGTTCACATATTTTTACAAGCAATTCGGTTTTACGGTGATCGGTTTGCTGGCGATGTATCTGATCAGCCGGATTGATTACAAACATTATCAAAGCCCTCTGATCGTTTACGGGTTGCTCGGCGTAACGGTTGTTCTATTGCTCGCAGTTTTCGGTTTTCCGGCGGTCAATGGTGCGCGGCGTTGGCTGAGATTCGGCGGAATGTCTATTCAGCCTTCGGAAATCGCAAAAATAGTTTTACCCGTTTTTCTGGCGTATTTTCTGACGAAAAACGAAGAAACGGTCGGCGAAATAAGGGAAACGGTTTTGCCGTGTGCAATTGTTTTGGCGGTTCTCGGCGGTCTCGTGATTTTCGAGCCGGATTTGGGCACGACGATCGTTCTGTGTGCGATCTTTACGGCGGTTTATTTTGCGGCAGGTGCGCGGATTCTGCATATTGCCGTGGTTGTTCTGGGTTTGCTGGCGGTCGGTGTGGCGGCTCTGGTTTTTGCGCCGTGGCGCGTCGAACGGATGATGGCGTTTCTCGATCCGTTCGCGCACGCTGATGACGCGGGTTATCAGGTCGTGCAGTCGCTCTATGCGATCGGTTCGGGCGGAATTTTCGGCGAAGGTTTTGCCAAGGGGCAGCAGAAACTTTTCTACTTGCCGTATCCGCATTCGGATTTTATTTTCGCGGTCGTCGGCGAAGAATTCGGTTTGATCGGAACTCTGGCAATTGTCATTGCGTTCACGTTGCTTTTATGGCGCGGAACGCGTGCGGCACTGCTCGCGCCGGACAGATTCGGCAAATTGCTCGGCATCGGAATAATTACGGGAATAATTGTTCAGGCACTTTTTAATATCTCGGTCGTGATTTCGATACTTCCGGCAAAAGGCATTCCGCTGCCGTTTATTTCCTACGGCGGTTCGTCAATTATCGTAACTTTGTGCGCCGTCGGGGTTTTACTGAATTTATCGCAATATGCGGGATTCGTTGACGTAAAAGTTGATTTCGTCAACAACGGAAAATACGAAAAACCGAAACCGCGAAACCGCCGGAATCGAACAGGATTGAAATAGGAACGTAACGCCAGCGTCCCGCTGGCTGTCTTGGTGGCATCCTGCCGCCAAATCGGTGGCGGGACGCACACCGGACAGCCGCCGGGACGGACGGCGTTACTATTGTAATTGATAAATGAAGGTTTTGATCGCCGCCGGAGGAACGGGCGGACATATTTATCCGGGAATTGCGGTTGCGAAGGAAATTTTGCGGCGCGAATCTCATTCGAAGATTTTATTTGTCGGATCAAGTCGCGGACTTGAGACGAAAATCGTTCCGGCAAACGGTTTCGAACTTTCTTTGATAACGAGCGCGGGACTTAAAAACGTCGGAATCATCGGGCAGTTGAAAGGTTTACTGATTTTGCCGAAAAGTTTTCTCGAAGCGCGAAAAATTATTAAAGAATTCAAGCCCGACGTTGTGGTCGGCGCGGGCGGTTATGTGACGGGTTCGGTTCTTTTAACGGCGAGTTTGATGCGGATTCCGACGCTTGTGATGGATTCGAACGCGCTCCCGGGATTTACGAATCGTCGTCTTGCGCCGTTCGTTACAAAAGCGGCTTTGACGTTTGAACAGGCGTTGCCGTTCTTTGGAATAAAAGGTGTTGTTACGGGAAATCCGGTCAGAAAAGAGTTTTTTGAAATTCAGCCGAAAACAGCGCGTGGCGAAAAAATAAACTTGCTGATCTTCGGCGGTTCGCAAGGTGCGCGGGCGATAAATAATACGATGACCGAAGCGTTGCCGTTATTAAATTCGGTCAAAGAAAAATTGAATGTCACGCATCAGACGGGCGAAGCGGATTTTGAAAAAATTGCTGAGATTTACAAACGCGAAGGTTGGGAAACGGCTGACGTTCGCGCCTATATTTCCGATATGGTTGCGGAATTTGAAAAGGCGGATTTAGTGATATGTCGTGCGGGCGCAACGACTTGCGCGGAATTGTCGGCGGCGGGAAAAGCCTCGATTATGATTCCCTTGCCGACCGCCGCCGACGATCATCAGCGCAAGAATGCCGAAGCGTTGCAAAACGCAGGAGCGGCAAAAATGATCTTGCAAAGCGATTTGAGCAAGGAAAGTTTGGCGCAGAAAATTATAAGTTTAATAAACGCGCCGGAGAAAATTACGGCGATGGAAAATGCCGCAAAAAGTCTGGCAAAACCCGACGCGGCGGAAGTTACAGTAGATTTAATAAAAGAAATGTCAGTCGTTCGTCGTTAGTTGTTCGCCGCAAGTGCAAATGACAAATGACAAATGACAAATGACAAATGACAAAATGTTCAGACACGTTAAAAATATACATTTCATCGGCATCGGCGGGATCGGAATGAGCGGCATTGCAGAAGTTTTGTGCAATCTGGATTTCTCGGTTTCGGGTTCCGATTTGAAGAAATCGAAAAATACGGATCGGCTTGAAAAGTTAGGCGCAACGATTTTTGAAGGGCACGCGGCGGAAAACGTCGGCGACGCGCAGGTTGTCGTTTATTCATCGGCAGTAAAAGCTGATAACGCGGAAGTTGTTTTGGCGAAGGAAAAGAAAATTCCGGTGATTCCGCGGGCGGAAATGCTGGCGGAATTGATGACTTTGAAACCGTATTCGGTCGGCGTTGCCGGTTCGCACGGGAAAACCTCGACGACTTCGATGGTCGCAACCGTTCTCGGACACGCCGGAGTCGAACCGACGACGATTGTCGGCGGCGTGGTTGATACGCTCGGATCGAATGCCAAACTCGGCACGAGCGATTGGTTTGTCATCGAAGCCGACGAAAGCGACCGTTCGTTTTTGATGCTCAATCCGACGATTGCCGTCGTAACGAACATTGACCGCGAACATATGGAATCTTACAAGGGAATGGACGACGTGATGCAGTGTTTTACGGATTTTTCAAATAAAGTTCCGTTTTACGGTGCGTGTATTTTATGTCTGGACGATCCGAACGTGCAGTCAATTATTCCCACAATTAAAAGAAGACGCGTAACCTACGGGTTTACGGCGCAGGCGGACGTTTCGGCGCAGAATATCTCGTATAACGATACTTTCGGCTCGCATTTTGAGGTTTTGAAAGGCAATGAACTTTTGGGAGAAATAAACTTGCCCGTGCCGGGGAAACATAATGTTTATAATGCTTTAGCGGCAACAGCGGTTGCGCTCGAACTCGACATCGAATTTGAACAGATCGCCTCGGCGTTTTCAAAATTCAAGAATGCCAATCGTCGTTTTGAATTTAAAGGCGAAGCGAAAGGCATCACGGTAGTTGATGATTACGGGCATCATCCGACGGAGATTTCGGCAACGCTTTCGGCGGCGAAAAACGGTTCGGGCGGACGGCGCACGGTCGTTGTTTTTCAGCCGCACCGCTTCTCGCGCACCAATGAATTGATGGAAGATTTTGCGCGGTGTTTTAATAACGCCGATGCGCTTTATATTCTGGATATTTACGCGGCGAGCGAACAGCCGATCAAGGGCGTGACGGCGGAAATTCTGACCGAAAAGATCAATGAATTCGGACATAAAAACGTGCAGTATATCGGTGATATAAAAAACGCCGCCGAAAAAGTGGTCGGCGAACTGCGCGAAGGCGATCTGGTCATCACGCTCGGCGCGGGAAGCATTACGGGGCTTTCCGATGAGATTTTGGAGAAGTTGAAATAGGAGTAACGCCGGCGTTTCGTCGTCTGTCCGGGGTGCGTCTCGCTCACCGGACGTGAGTGCGAGACGCACTCACGACAGCCGCCGGGACGGACGGCGGTACAAAATGAACAGCCGCCGGGACGGACGGCGGTACAATGTGAAAATTATGGCAATAAGAAAAACAAAAACAACGAAACGCAAAACGACACCGACGGCGCGAAGCCGCCGGACTTTGGCGAATAAGAATCAAAATACTGGAAAATTCTTAGGTTTGCTTGTACCGCTTGTTTTTATTATCGGGATTACATTTTGTCTCGGATTTCTGCTCTTTATGGGCTACAGAACCGCGACCGCATCGGCATTTTTTGATGTTAAAAATGTTCAGGTGCGCGGTTTGAACCGTGCGTCGCGGGCGGAGATTGAAAATATCGTCAGCCGTCAGGCAGCTAAAACGGGCGTTTGGAATGCCGATTTAGCCGAGATAAAACGCGATGTCGAAAAACTGAATTTTGTCAAAAACGCGGCGGTTTCGCGTGTTTTGCCGGACGGCGTGCGCGTAAATCTGACCGAACGCGAACCGCGTGCCGTGGTTGGTTTAGATTCCGGCGAATTTTGGGTTGATGATGAAGGCGTTTTGCTTGCCAAAGTTGATGAAAAAGAGATACGTCCGCCGTTTGTACTCAAAGGTTGGGACGAATCGAAAACTTTGAAAGCGATTGACGACAACAAGGAGCGCGTGAAAATTTACCGGCAAATGCTGGAAGATTGGCAGGATTTTGAACTTGCCAAAAGAGTCAGCGAGGTTAATTTGAAGGATTTGCAGGAAACGCAAGCCTTTGTTCAGGATTCGGGCGAAAAGGTGAAAATTACGCTCGGAAACAACGATTTCGGCAAGCGGTTGCGCGACGGGCTGAAAGCGATTGCCAATAAGGGCAAGGAAATCAAATCGTTCGACGTGCAAAATTCGGTCGCTCAGCCGCGCGGCGGCTAGATAGTATTTTCGATTTTCGATTGGTAATTTGCGATTGTTTTGAGTTGAGATTTTTCAAAAATCAAAGATCATTGGAAGAATTACTTTTTATTTTTTGAAACTGAGCAGAAAAAAATGGGGCGTGCAATACAATCAGTCGGGTTAGACATCGGGACAAGCAAGATTCGCTGCGTGATCGGCGAATCGGCGGATCACGGCGTGATGGATGTTGTCGGGATCGGTCAGGCGGAATCACGCGGGCTGCGGCGCGGAATCGTAACAACGACCGAATCGGTTGCCGAATCAATTAAAAAAGCCGTTGACGAAGCCGAGCGAATGAGCGGTTTGGAAGTTCAGGTGGCAACGGTCAATATTTCGGGCGAACATCTCCAGGGCGAAAATAAAAGCGGCGTGGTCGCGGTTGCCGGTGCGGGAAGAGAAATTATGCAGGAAGATGTTGACCGCGCCATCGAATCGGCGTGCGCCGTTCAGCTTCCCGCCGGCTGGAAAATCGTTGACCGTCTGCCGCAGGAATTTATTATTGACGGGCAGGACGGAATAATCGAGCCGATCGGAATGCACGGCGCACGGCTCGAAAGCCGGATTCACGTCGTCACGAGTCCGAGCGCGGGCGGGCAGAATATGATCAAAGCGATTCACCGCGCCGGTTTGGAAATCGAAAATATGATGCTCGAAGCCCTCGCTGCGGCAACCGCGACTTTGACCGATAATGATAAGGAATACGGCTGCGCGGTCGTCAATATCGGCGCGGAAGTTACGAGTTTGATGATCTTCGGGCGCGGCGCGGTTCAGCATACGGCGGTTTTCCCGTTCGGCGGAATGCACTTTACCAAAGACATCGCCGTGGGCTTGCGCGTTTCGATTCCCGAAGCCGAAAAGATCAAGCATTATTACGGGTGCGTCGCCGGTTTTTTGATGGATGAAGACGAAAAACAGGAAATTATCGAAATCAAACCCGTCGGCAGAAACGAAACGCGCCAGTTATCGAAGGAAATTTTATGCGACATCGTCCAGCCGCGGGCGATTGAACTGCTTCATCTGATCGCGGTTGAAGCGGCAAGTTCGGGCGGACAAATCCCGAGCGGCGTGGTTTTGACGGGCGGCGGATCAATGATTCGCGGAATGACGGAGATTGCCGAGCAGGTTTTTGATGCACCGACGCGGCTCGGTTTTTTGGACAGGGAATATTTCGGCGGTTTGGCAGAAGAAATTCAAACGCCGGATTGGGCGGTGGCTTGCGGTTTGGCTTTTTCTTCGATGCGCTCGCAGATTCGGGAGCAAAATTACGGGGGGAAATCGCCGACGCGCAAAGTTGCCGAGTGGTTTGAAAATTTTCGGGAGAAATTTAGATAAATTTAACATCTCGACTGGATTTTTACCCCCAAATCGTTGTATGCTTTTTCGCCATAGGCACAACATATTGTTGAAAACCGGAAAATTCTCGAAATAAGCATCACAACTGAGATTTTGGCTGAAATTTCTTATAGGGAATTCAATAAGATGACTACGGACGTACTTCAAATGAAAAATAACGGAATAAAAATGTATTTAGACGAACCGATGATTACCGGCGCAAGAATCAAAGTTATCGGTGTCGGCGGCGGCGGCGGCAATGCGGTCAATCATATGATTGAAGCAGGAATTCAGGGCGTAGAATTCATCGTGGCAAATACCGATGTGCAGGCTCTGAATAATTCAAATGCTCCGATCAAGATTCAGCTCGGCAGCGAATTGACGCGTGGACTTGGGGCGGGAGCCGATCCTCAAATCGGCAGACAAGCCGCCATTGAAGATACCGAAAAAATTATGGACGTGCTGGAAGGCGCGGATATGGTTTTCGTCACGACCGGGTTGGGCGGCGGAACAGGAACAGGTGCCGCACCGGTGATTGCCGCGCTGGCTATCGAACTCGAGGCTCTGACCGTTGCCATTGTTACCAAGCCGTTTGCCGTCGAAGGCAAAAAGCGGATGCGGCAGGCAGAACAAGGTCTGGCGGAGATGCGCGGGTGCGTTGATACGATCATTACGATTCCCAATTCAAAACTCAAAGATGTCGAAGAAAAAATTTCGATCATAGATGCATTTCGCCGCGCCGATAATATTTTATTGCAAGCCGTTCAGGGAATTTCGGATTTGATAACCGTTCCGGGAATTATCAATCTCGATTTTGCCGACATCAAATCCGTGATGCAGGGAATGGGCGTGGCTCTGATGGGCATCGGCTACGGCAGCGGCGACGGGGCATCGGTCAAAGCGATGAAGGCGGCGATCGAATCGAAACTGCTCGAAGAAAATTCGATCAAGGGCGCACGCGGCGCACTGATCAATATAACGGGTTCGAAAAATATGCCGCTCGATGAAATTGAAGATGCGATTTCTTTGATTAATGAAGCCGCCGACGAAGATGCCAACATTATTTTCGGAACGGTTTTTGACGAAGAATTGAAAAATGAAGTAAAAATTACGGTTATCGCCACCGGATTTGATAATCAGGCGCAGGCGGCAATGCCGCAAAACGAACAACAAGCGATGGCACATTACAGCGGCAAGCCGACGACCTTCAGCGCAACGGACGGCACCAAGGAAGAAGATATTGAAGTTCCCACATTTATTCGCCGCCAGGCGGATTAATCAATTGCTTTTGATAATTAAATAAAGGATAACTGATTAGGTCTTTGATTATTGGTGAAAAAGTGAAAAAGTGAAAAAGTTTTATAATTTCGATCTTTGGTTTTTCTCAAAAATAAACAGGTTTTGCTGTAAAAGTTATTTAATCAGACAAAAATAAACTTTTCCACTTTTTCACTATTTCTAAAAAATTGACCTAATCAGTTACAATAAAGGGAAATTTGCCTCACTAAAAAAATATATTTGTGAGAATATGAGAGACAAAAATTTTAAACCGGATTTTGCGGAACCCAGAAAAAAAATACCGCCGCCAAGCGAAACGAACGCCGAAACTTATTATTATAAGAAGCAGATTGATTCGCGGACGAAAATGGTGATTGTCTTGCAGGACGGTGAAGAGATCGAAGGTGTAATTGATTGGTATGATCTCGAAACATTAAAGATTAACCGGGAAGATGCCCCGAAACTTCTGCTTTTGAAACATAATATTAAATATATGTTCAAAGCCGAAGACAGAAAATAAGGCAAAAGTAAGCACCAATGGAAAATGAAAAACGGATAACGGAAAATTAAGAAAGCGCTCAACCGTTGTTAATTCTCGAAGTTACGGAAGTTGTTAGAATTTTCATAATATAAAATTTTGGTAATTGATTAAGTCAGATATTTAGACATGGGCGAAAAAGTGAAAGTGTAAAAAAGTGAAAAAGTTTATTTTGTCTGATGAACAAACCTTTTTCGGTAAAAGCCGGTTATTTTTTAGAAAAATCGAAGACCGAAAGTTTCAAAAACTTTTTCACTTTTAAACTTTTAAACTTTTTCACCAATAATCAAAGACCTAATCAGTTACAAATTTTGCTTAGTTGCTTAAAAATGGCAATAAGCAAAATGTCAGGATTTCTTAAACTTTTCGATATTTTTCGATTTGATTTCTGTAATTGAAAGCCGGAGCATAAAATAGTAAAGTATTTGTAATCAGATGAAGATTGAAAACACTTCGTCTTAAAATTTTACAAAACATCCAGTTAAACTAATCAAAAAGAAATTGAATAATCTCCTACCGCGAATCGGTATTACAATGGGCGATGCCGCCGGGATCGGCGCAGAAATAATTTTAAAAGCCCTCAGCGACGAAAATCTAAAGCAAACTTGCCAACCAATTATTATCGGCAACCTGTCTTTTCTGCGCCGGACCGCGAAAGATTTGAATTTAGGTATTGATTTTTTTGAAATAATTGACGATTTTCAAGTTTCACCTCCCAAAATAAGTGTCTATAACTTAAATAATCTTCCGAAAGATTTTCGCATCGGCGCGGACTGCGCGGCGACCGGCAAAGCCTCTGCCGAATATATCGAATTGGCAGTCAAACTTTGGCGTGAGCAGAAAATCGAGGCGGTTTCAACCGCGCCGATCAGCAAAATGGCGATTGCTTTGGGCGGTTATAATTATCCCGGACACACGGAATTTTTGGCGGAGCTGACCGGAACCGAAAAATTTGCGATGAGCTTTTTCGCTGATAAATTACGGGTCGTCTTACTTTCGACGCACGTTTCCCTGGTAGATGCGATCGGTCTTGTCAAAAAGGAAAAACTGGTTGAACTGATCAGATTTTCTCACAGTGAAATTTCCAAATTGATCGGCAGAGATGCAAAAATTGCCGTTGCCGGACTCAATCCGCACGCTTCCGAAGGCGGAATGTTTGGTTTAGAGGAAAAAAATGAGATAATACCGGCAATTGATTTTTGCCGCACAGAATTCGGGATTGATGTCAGCGGAGCATTTTCGCCCGACACGATCTTTTTAAGAGGCTACGCGGGAGAATTTGATGCCGTCGTTGCCTGTTATCACGATCAGGCGACGATTGCCGTCAAATGTCTGTCCTTCGGTGCGTCGGTCAATGTAACTCTGGGATTGCCGATTATCCGAACGTCAGTAGATCACGGAACGGCTTACGATATTGCGGGGAAAAATCTGGCGGATGCTTCGAGTATGAAGGCGGCAATCAGTTTAGCCGCAGAACTTGTTTCTGACAGAGAAAATTAAAAAAATCTTTGCTACAATGAACGGTGGCAATTTGGAGTAAAAAATAATTCAATGAGTGAAGATACCACCGACGAAAACAAACAGCTGATTTTGGTAGCTGATGATGATCCGGCAATTCTTCGTCTTGTCAAAACAATTATCGAAAAAGAAGGTTATATTGTTGAATCTGCACGCGACGGAAAGGAAGCCTATAAACTTTTACAATCAGGGAAACCCTTTGCGGCGGCGGTTTTTGATGTCGTCATGCCGTATATTCAAGGCACGGAATTAGTGCGTTATATGCAATCGGAAAAGCGTCTGATGAATATTCCGGTAATAATGATGACGGCGGAACAAAATCCGCGTCTGTCTTCCGACAGTTTTTCCGCCGGAGCGGTCGCTTTTCTGCCGAAACCCTTTACAACCACGCAACTGCAGGCAATGCTTCGAATGTGTGTTCATAAAGGATAAGGGGAATTGATAGTGAAAAAGTTTAAAAGTGAAAAGGTGAAAAAGTTTTTGGTATTTCCGGGTTTTAGTTTTAGCAAAAACAAGGAAAACCTTTATTTTAAGCAAATTTGTCGGCAAATTAATATAAACTTTTTCACTTTTTCACACTTTCACTTTTAACCTTTTTTACCGATAATCAAAGACCTGAACATTTACGGATAAAGATTATTTAAAAAAGAGCGGTTTTTTCTTGATTTATCGTTGAGTGAATGATAATTTTCAACAAAATTAAACTTCTACTATTAAGTTTTGGTAGTAAATAAAGGAGCACAACTCTCGTGTCAAAACACAAACTACTATTGGCGGATGATTCGGTAACGATCCAAAAAGTCGTCAATCTGACATTTGCCGATGAAGGCATTGAAGTAATTACCGTCGGCGACGGTAATTCGGCGATGGAAAAATTTGTTGAATCCATACCGGATTTGGTGATGGTTGATGTCAATATGCCCGGCGTTGACGGTTATCGGATTTGCGAAATGATCAAGCAAGACGAAGAAACCAAGCACGTTCCGGTGATTCTTCTGGTCGGTTCGTTCGAGCCGTTTGATGAAGATGAAGCCCGCCGCGTCGGGGCGAACGATTATTTGACGAAACCGTTTCAATCAATTCGCCAACTGGTTAATAAAGTAACCGCTCTGCTGAACAAATCTAACGGAAGTGAGGTTGTTGTTCCGCCGCTCGCCGATACTCAGCCGGTCAAGCAACCGCCCGTTTATCAAACTATCGCGCCGGTTCAGCCTTTCGAACCGCCGGCTGTTTCGGCTCAGATGGCAGAAGTATCCGAACCGCCGCTCGGCGATGCCGGAATGGACGACGAAATGATTCAGGCAAATCAGATCGGAAGTCTGCCGGTTGGTGACGTGCAAAAACTGGAATCAGGCAATGAATACGAATTTGGTTCGCTTCAAAACCAATTAAGAAATCCGTCTTACGAACCTTCAAATCGGCAAAATTTTGAACGCGATGAAAATTTCGGAAAAACGCAACCTTATACAGCGGAAGAGTTTAAGGAATTGGCATCAATTCCGGCAGAATCCGACGAAACCGGACAAACTTCGCAAAGTTACACTACCGAGCGAATGTCAGCCGAAGATCGGGCAATTGCTTTAGAAAAACAAATGGTTTCGGATTTTGAAACCGAAGCCGTTCAAACTACTTCGGATTATCAGTCACAGGAAAATGTAATCCGGGAATTTTCGAGCGAACCAACATCTCCGCAGCCTTTCGGAGAGGAAAAAATCTTTATACCCGAAGAAATTCCGGCAGAAAATCAGATTCCGGTTGAAGAAATTCCCCGGGCAACAGGTTTTGCCGGTGAACAATTGCCGCCGAGCGTTGATTATACGGCAGATGAAGCGGCAGACTATTACGATACTTCCAGCCAAAGCGATTCGGTTTTGGAAGAAATTTACGATGCGCCCGAAGATACCGAAACGGCGGATTCTATCGGAAGTGAATTTTATTCCCACCCCGAAACGACGGATGATGCCCAAAAAATCAGTGATTCAACTAATTTGACAAAATCTTTTGAAATTATAAGTTCCGAAGAAGATTCGGCGGATGACTTACCGACGCAGGAATTTCAAACCGAAACTCCGGTCGAAGATGAACAGACAATTCAGCCGGCAGATGCTTATTCGGAACCGGAAATTATCGAAGCAGAAACTTCGCCGTATAATTTTGAAGAACCGGAACCGATCAGCGAGCAGCCGACATATTTTGAAGAAGACCGGGAAATTTCCGATCAATGGCAAATAAATGCTGAAGACGAAGTTCAGGAAGAGAAGCAATTTGCCGCTGATTCCTCTCAAACCTTCCCGATTGAACGCCCCTTTGTCAGTAATCAGGATTTTGAAGCGGTGGAAAAGAATGATTTTCAGGAATCCGCCGAAGACAACCAAACTTTTGACGAATCTGAAACGGATACCGAAAAAGATTATCCGAAAACCTTCACTTTTTCAGAGCCGGAATCCTATTTCAGTCAGCAAAATCAAACGATTGAAACGGAACCTTCTTCTTTTCAACAAGCCGAACAAATTACGGAAGAAGAAGATGTAACAACACCGACAATTGAAATTCCAGCGGCGTTTCCGACCATTGAAGAAGAAATCTATCTACCGGAAGAAATTACGCTAGAGGAAGAACAAGCTCCGGCAGAAGAATTTTCCGCAGCGGAAGAAACCGCTTCTGTGGAAGAAGTTACTTCAATTGAAGAACAAACTTCGGCAGAAGAAGTTATTTCAATTGATGAACAAACTCCGATAGAAGAACAAACTCCGATAGAAGAACAAACTCCGATAGAAGAACAAACTCCGGCGGAAGAGACTGTTTTAGAGGATATAAATTTAATCGAAGAACCTGTTACAGAACAACAAGTTTCGCCGCCAGCGGAAGAAGAGCCGGCTTTAGAAGTCGAACCGAAAAAAGAAGAAACGACAGCGGAGCCGCAGCTTAATTCGTTAGTTTCAAACAAGGAAAAAAGCGAAGCGGTCGAAAGCGTGATTGTTTCCGAATTTGCGCGGCACAGCATCAGCCTGTCGTCCGAAGCGGTCGAAACGATTGCGTCGAGAATCGCCGATAAAATTTCCGAAAAAATCATTCAGCAACTGGCAAACGATGTCGTCGGCAACCTCGCCGATCTGATCGTGGAAAGAATGGAGCGGAAAAAGCTGGAGTAAGTTTTATTAAATTAAAAAATTACGCGGTTAGTTTTCGCATCTTTGATGAAAACTAGCCGCTTTTATTTTAGAATGGTCAAAAGTTCAAAGTTTCAAGTTTAAGGTTCAAAGTTGTTTTGATCTTCAACTTGAAACTTTGAACTTGAAACTTTGAACTTAAAGATTATGGAATTAGCAACACAATACAACCCGCAGGAAGCCGAAAAAAATCACTACGAACACTGGGAAACGAGCGGATTTTTTGCGCCGGAAATCAATGAAAACCCGGACGCGCCGAAATACTCGATCGTCATTCCGCCGCCGAACGTCACGGGCAGTCTGCATATGGGGCACGCGCTCCAGCATACTTTGATGGACGTTCTTGTTCGCCGCAAGCGAATGCAGGGATTTAAAACTCTTTGGCTGCCGGGAACGGATCACGCCGGAATTTCGGTTCAGCGCAAAGTCGCCGAACAGCTTCGGCGCGACGAAAATAAAACGCCGCTCGATGTCGGGCGCGAAGAATTTATCCGCCGGGCGTGGAAATGGAAAGAAGAATACGGCAATACGATTACTCAGCAAATGCGGCGCGAAGGCGCGTCGGTTGATTGGTCGCGCCATCGTTTTACAATGGACGAAGATTTATCAAAAGCGGTGCGCGAGGTTTTCTGCACGCTTTTTGAAGAAGGCTGGATTTATCGCGGTCTGCGGATCGTCAATTGGTGTCCGAAGGACAAAACCGTTTTGTCCGATCTTGAAGTAAAAGAAGAAACGCGCAAAGACGGAAAACTCACATATTTGCAATATCCCGTAAAACAAACGGCAGAAACCCGCGCGTTAGCAAGGGTGCCGAAAACTATCACGGTGGCGACGACGCGCCCCGAAACGATGCTCGGCGATACTGCCGTTGCGGTCAATCCGAATGATGAGCGTTACAAAGATTTGATCGGTCAAATGATCGCGCTTCCTTTGACAAACCGCGAAATTCCGATAATTGCCGACGAATATGTTGATTCCGAATTCGGAACCGGCGCGGTAAAAATCACTCCGGCGCACGATCCGAACGATTATCAAGTCGGGGAACGCCATAATCTGCCGCAGCTTCTGGTAATGAACGACGATGCGACGATGAACGAAAATGCGGGCGAAGAATTTGTCGGTTTGGACAGATTCGAAGCGCGAAAAAAAGTCGTGGCGAAATTTGAAGAACTCGGTCTTTTAGAAAAAATCGAAGATTACGAAATTTCTCTGCCCGTCTGCGAACGCTGTAAAACGATTGTCGAGCCGATTTTATCGGAACAATGGTTTGTCAAAATGGACGAACTGCGCGATCTTGCGTTGGATTTGATCAAAACGGAAGGCGCACCGCATTTTCATCCACAGATTCCGAATGAAAAAGTTTATACGACGTGGCTCGAAAACCTGAAAGATTGGACGATCTCGCGCCAACTCTGGTGGGGACATCAAATTCCGGCGTGGTATGACAACGAGGGAAATATTTTTGTCGCGCGAACTTTTGAAGAAGCCGCAAAACAAGCCGGAACTGATGAATTAACGCAAGATAACGATGTTCTTGATACGTGGTTTTCGTCAGGACTTTGGGCATTTTCAACCTTCGGATGGACAGGGGAAAATAGTGGACAGTGGACAGTGGACAGTGGACGGAACAAAATTCAACCGACCACCGACCACCGACCACCGACCACCGATTTAGAAGTTTTCTGCCCGACCGACGTTCTCGTTACGGGACGCGATATTATTTTCCTGTGGGTTTCGCGGATGATGATGCTGACGAAGAAATTCGTTGATAAAAAAGCGTTTGACGACGTGATTATCACAGGAACGGTTTTGGGAAAAGACGGCAAACCGATGTCGAAATCACGCGGCAACGGCGTTGATCCGATCGAGATGTTCGATAAATTCGGCGTTGACGCGACAAGGATCTATTTAGCAAGCATTGCAACGGGCGCGGATATTAAATGGAACGACACGTTGATCGAAACCTACCGCAATTTCGCCAACAAAATCTGGAACGCGACGCGCTTTTGTCTGATGAATTCCGAAGGCGCACAGGTTGATTACACTTTTATCAATCCGAAGGCGGAAGTGCGCGAAATTAAAAGACTTATCGGCGATGAACTGATTGACGATTTTGATGAGGAAGACGAAGAATTTCTTGATAAAGTCGAACCGGAATTTGCAAAGGACAATCCGAAGGAAAATCTCTCGATTGCCGATAAATGGATTATTTCGCGGCTCAACAGAACGGCGCGGGACGTAAATCGTGCGCTTGACAGGTATTTTTATCACGAAGCCGTGCGCTTGCTTTATCAATTTTTCTGGAACGATTTCTGCGATTGGTATATCGAACTCGTCAAAGACGAAATCACGTCTGAAACCGTCAATACGACACGCGACGCGGCGCGCAGCCGGATTTTGACGATTTTAGAACAAGCTCTGCGCCTGCTTCACCCGTTTATGCCGTATCTGACGGAAGAACTCTGGCAAAAACTGCCGGGAGTAAATGCGAACCTGCATAATCCGGCGTATAGATCAGCCGAACAAACAATTATGCTCGCCGATTTTCCGCTCGGCGATGCAAGTTTGATTGACGAACGCGCCGAATCTGAAATGCAGACAATTATCGAATTAATTTCGAAGGTTCGCAACATTCGCGCTGAAATGCGAATCAAAACGAGCGAAAAATTAGATATTCACATCGCCGCCGATTCGGCAACAAACAAGATTTTTGCCGAAAACGAAGCGCAAATCTTAAAACTTGCGAGAGCGAAAGAATTGTATTTGAGCGAATCTCTGAATGTTCCGAAAGCGTCGGCAAAAGGCGTTTTGACCGGCGGCACGGAAATCGCCGTTCCGCTCGAAGGTTTGATTGATTTCGAAAAGGAACGCGAAAGACTGGAATCGCAGATCAATAATCTGAGCAGCGAAGGCGAAAAATTAAACAAACAGCTGTCCAACGAAAGTTTCGTCCAGAAAGCTCCACCGGAAAAAGTCGAAGCTCTGCGCGAAAGAGTTGCGGAGATCGAAACTCAATTAAATGCTTTGAATCAAAATTTAAATGCTTTGATGTAAATTTGCGTGATAAAATAAATGCGATAAAGAGAAAAACATTATGTCAAACACACTGACAATCGAATATACGGACGATATTTTGTATTCGCTCGGTTTATCCGACAAGGAATTTTCGAGAGAAGCAAAGTTTCTGCTTGCCGCGAAATTTTATGAATTAGGCAAACTTTCTTCGGGAAAAGCCGCTAAACTTGCCGGAATGGAGCGGGTCGAATTTCTTTTCTCACTCTCAAAACTCGGCATACCGATCAGCAATCTCAAGCCGGAAGATTTACGCGACGAACTCGATTTTGCCTTAAATGATTGAACGCATCGTAACAAATACAAGTCCTTTGCTGACGATTTCCAAGATGCAAGCCTTTGATGTGATCGGAAAATTGCCTTTTGAATTTATTTGTCCGAAAGAGGTCGAAGCGGAAATTCTTGCGGGTGCGAAGAAAAATTACGACGTTGAAATTCCTGCTTGGCTAACAATAACTTCTCTAAAATCGAAGGTTTTTCCGCTTGCCGCTGCTTCCTTAGATTTGGGCGAAGCGGCGGTTATTCAGCTTGCTTTGGAACAAAATACAAAAACGGTATGTATAGATGAAGTAGCCGGAAGACGCGCCGCAAAAGCCGTCGGATTAAATGTTATAGGTTCGCTCGGACTTCTCGGCAAAGCTAAAACTTTAGGTTTGATAACGCAAATAAAACCTTTTATAGAAAAGGCAAAAAATGCAGGAATTTATTATGAGGAGAAGTTGATTACAGACTTCTTAAATTCATTCAACGAATAAAAAAAATCGAATCCTTACGCAAAAACAGTTGCCGAAATTGATTGGCAAGTGCTAACTTTGAAACAAAAATCCGGAGGCTTTGAAGTGAAATGAGCAAAACTAAATTATTCGGCATTGCAGTTGTGTTATTTTCTCTGACTGTTTCAAGCCTTTATGGGCAAAGAAAGGAAATTAATCAGAAAGAATATAATGAATTAATGAATAAAATACGAGAAAATACGAGAAAATATTCTTATCGTTTAATTAATGTCAAAACTCGCTATAGACAGGACGGAATAACAATACAGGAAACCGAAAGAAATGTAACTGAATATGTTCCGTCGGGGAATCGAAGGTTTTCAAGTGAAATTGTAAATCACGTGATTGATCGAACTACCATCACGGAGCTTATCAAAATTGACGGAATAGAGTATAGAAAAGTTAATAATGGTAAATGGGGAATTGTTTCTTCAAGGACGGTAATAGGCAATGAAAATATCATTAGTAAAGAATATAAATATAAAAAATACTATTTGACGGAAAATGTCCGGATTGACGGTCAGACAGTAAATATTATCGAATTTGAAAATGAAGATATTTTAAAATATAAAAATTTCTCAAACAGCAAAATTATCGAAACTCAGAATTATTACAGATGGAAATGGATAATTAAAGACGGCTTATTTTTAAGATTTGAAGCGGTAAGTGAAAAAGCAAATCCGAAAACGAGTATTTCCAATAGCATCTCGAATTACGAATACGATCCGAATATAAAAATCGAAGCACCGATCAAGCCCGAGGAATTAAAATAAAATGAAAAAACAAATAATCTTATCAATCGTTTTCACATTGGCATTAACATCAGCGGCATTTTCACAAATAAAGCAGATTTCATCGAGCGAGTTTTACACGGCGAGTTCAACTGCTGATAAATTGATGTATGAAAACTCGCGGCGCGTCGTTATAAAAACCGAAACGCTTGAAAACGGCGCGGTTACTTCTTCCGTTACAAAAACCGATGAAAGACTTCTTCCCGATAAAAGGCGTTATCTGACGGTTGAAAAGAAAGACGGCAAGGAAACGAGTTTGGAATTTATCTATATCGGCACAATCGAATACCGGCGCGAAAACGGCGGTCAATGGACGAAGAAAGATTTGCGCGGAATGGGAATGGGTTCGGGAACAGGCAGCGGCTCAGCCTCCGTAGTGCAGTTTACGGAAGAATCCGATTTTGTCGAAGGTGTTCCGGCGCGGAAATTAAAGGAGTTGCGAGTTACGCAGTCTTCCGCAGGCTTGATGTCCGATGAATTTACTGCCTGGTATGACGAGCGCGGATTTCTGGTGCGTTCGGAAGGAGTAAAGGGAAATCTCGAACCGCGAACGGTAAAAGTCCGTTCGGTCGCCACTTACGAATACAATCCGAGTAATTTGAAAATCGAAGCACCGATCAAATAAAATATTATGAATCTTTTTGAAACGAGCGATATTTTCGCTTCAATCGGCGAATTTTTAGCGGAAGACATCGGGCGCGGCGATATTACGACGCAATCAACCGTGCCGAAGGACGTGCGCGGGCAGGGAAGTTTTCTTGCCAAAGAGGATTTAATCGTCTGCGGTCTGGCGATTGCCGAAACCGTTTTTCTGCATCTCGACGATGAAAATCCCGAGATCGAAACGCACGTTCAGGACGGCGACGAAGTAACGTCGTGAACGGTTTTCGCCAACTTAAAAGGTTATGCCGATGTACTTTTGACGGGCGAACGAGTCGCGCTCAACCTTTTGCAGAGAATGTCGGGCGTGGCGACCGAAACGCGCAAATATGTCAAAGCGGTCGAAGGCACAGGCGCACAAATTGTTGACACGCGCAAGACCACGCCGGGCTTGAGAATGCTCGAAAAATACGCGGTCACGGTCGGCGGCGGAAAAAATCACCGCTTCGGTCTGGACGACGGCGTTTTGATCAAAGACAATCACATCACGCTCGCCGGCGGAATTACCGAAGCGGTGACGGCGGCGAAAAAACGGGTCGGACATCTGCATAAGATCGAAGTCGAAATCTCGAATTGGGCGCAGCTTCGGGAAGCCATCGAAGCCGGTTCGGACATCGTGATGCTCGATAATCAAACGCCCGAAGAAGCCGAAAAACTGGTGGAAATGGCGCGGAATCTGAATCCGAACGTGATGATCGAAGCCTCGGGCGGAATGAATCTCGACACGGTGCGCGGTTTTGCCGAAGCCGGAGTTGATCTGATCTCGGTCGGTCGCTTGACGCATTCGGCAAAAGCGGTTGATATTAGTTTCAAGATCAAGACTATATAAAGTTTAAAAGTGAAAAAGTGAAAAGGTGAAAAAGTTTAGATAATGAAGAAAATTGTAATTATTCCGGTGATTCTGTTTGTCGTGATTGTTGCGACAACTCTTCTAATTGCACGCACGTTTTTTCCTGATAATGTCGCTGAAACCGCGCCCGATGGCGGCGCGAAGGATTTGAAAACACGCGTTTATAAAACCGATCCGGCAAACGCCGCAAAAATTGCCTTAGAAACGATTCCGACGCTTTCGAGTTGGGGAAGCAATTGGAAATTGACCGAAAACAAGATCGAAAACGACACGGCGATTGTCAAAGCGGAAGTTCCGGTCGTGTTTTTTACAGATGATCTGGAAGTAAAAATTAAACAGACGACCGGCGGCGTGACGGTTGATGTGCGCTCGAATTCGCGCGTCGGCAAAAGCGATTTCGGTGAAAACCGCCGCCACGTCGTGCAGATTTTAGAAGCATTGGACAAGAAGTTTGGAAGTCAGAATCAATAGTTTTTGATATAAATTAGTGGTTGAACAAAACTTATATTATTTTTAGCCGCAGATTAACGCGGATGACGCGGATAAAAAGAATTAAATAAAATCTGCGCTATCCGCGTTAATCTGCGGCTAATTTCTTTAAATTTATCACAACTGCTACGATGAAAAATTTTCATCAACTTTTGGATTTTCCTTGCTCGTCAGTTCCAGCATTTCATCGGTCGGTTTGAAAATCGGCAAAAACCAGATCAAAAGCGTACAAACGATGAGCGAGATCGTGCAGGCGATGCCGCCTTCGATGCCGTAATTCTCGCCCGTCAGCCAGACCGGACCGCGATCAATTTCGCGTAAGAATGGCGCGGTCGTAATATCGGTCAAACCGCTGACTTCGATGCCGAAAAACGCGCCCTGCATCCAATTCCAGATAAAATGCAGCCCGAAAACGAGCCACAAAGTCCGGGTTTTTAAATACGCAATGCTAAACCAAACGCCGGCGATTATTGTGTTTACGGTAGAAATCCAGCTTGCGTTCGGATTTCCGAGATGAACTATTCCGAAAAACACGGAAGTCAAAGCAATCGCAAACCAGGCAATTCCGGAGCGTGTAAAAGTTTGCAGCATATAACCGCGAAAAAGTGCTTCTTCAAACGCGGCGGCGACTGCAAAAACGACGAATGACACTCCTAAAGTCAATAAAATCGCCGATTGTCCGGCATTTTCATTAAACGTAAAGCTCAAACCGCCGAAAACAACGGCGATCAAAACCGCAAATGAAACCGTCAAAGCTCCGAAAATCAAGCCTAAAAGCAGATCTTTCAGCCAATTTCGGGTGAACCACGCGCCGAGTGCGCGAAACGGCAAATCTTCCAGATATTTTCCGCAAAACCAACCGGCGAGCAGCGCGACGGTCAGCGAAATGAAACTGCTGACCGCCAAATTCAAAAAGCTGTTCGAGCTGTAACCGACAGGCAGATTTTTCAAAATTCCGTCGGCGATTATTTGAAATAATACGCCGAAAAATATAAATAAAAGCAGAAAAACAGCCAACCGCCAGCCGCTTCGCAGTCGCCCGAAATCATTGAATAAAATGTTGTGCATCTGTATTTAAGGAGTTAATTTCCGTGTCTGTAATTAGTTGAACAGTATGATAAACTTGGCAAAAAGGCAACTCTGCGGATTTTAGATTTTAGATTTTGGATTTTGGAATTTTTTTAAATTCGGGAAGTTTTAATTTTATCAATGAAAGAGCAAAAGCCGGAAACAAAAAAACAAACGCCGCCGTGGTTTCTGGGGATTATTGTTTTAATTTCCCTGACCTTGCTCGTGCTTTTGCAGTCTTCGAATCTCTGGAAAAACTTAGCGGTCGAATCCGCCAGCGACACGATTCTGCTTTACGCGCTTTCCTCGCTCAATTTTTTTGCGTTTGTCATTTTCGGTTTTATTTTCGTCCGCAGTATTTTAAAGCTCGTCCGCGAACGCCGCGCACTCGAACTCGGTTCGAAGATCAAAACAAAACTTCTGCTGTATTTTATTGCGATCAGCATTCTCCCGATTGTGGCGATGGCTGGCTTTTCTTATCTGTTTATGAACCGCGCCATCGAACGCTGGTTCACGCAGATTCCCGAAAATGTCGTCCGCGCCCCGATTCTGGTGAAAGATCAGGCGATTAATGAACAAAATATTAAACTCGGAGAAACGGCGGCAATGCTGGCAAATTTGTTGGAAAATCAAACTTATGAAGAAAAAAGGCTCGGCGAAATTGCCGCTGCCGGAAATTTAACGCGAATCGAAATTCTTTCCGGCGACGGACAAATTTTAGCTTCAAGCGAAAAATCTCTAAATTCCGAGCAAAAAGCCGAAATCGACAAAACTCTTTCGCTTATTCGGCAAAAGAAATTCAGCGACATCGCGCTTACCGACGGCATCGGTTTCGACGCGGCGATCGCGCGGCTGAAAGACGGGAATTTATTGATAATCGTGCCTGATTTGCGCCCGAATGATAACGTCACCCAGCGCGTCTCAAGCTCTCTGGAAGAACTCGACCGGCTCAAAGATAAACAGCTGACGATCAGACAAATCGGGCTTTTAACGCTCGGTGTGCTGACATTTTTGCTGATTTTCGCCTCGAGCTGGACGGCATTTTATATTGCCAAAGGTTTGACGCGACCGATTCGCGCACTCGCCAAAGGCGCGGACGAAATTGCACGGGGAAATCTCGCTCATCGCGTTGAAGTTTTAGCGGAAGACGAACTTGATCTGCTCGTTGCTTCGTTTAATCAAATGTCGGCGAAACTCGAAGAAAATTCGGCGGAACTCGGCGAACGGCAGAAATATATCGAAACGGTTTTGCAATCGCTTTCGACGGGCGTGATTTCATTTGACGCGGAAAATCGCGTCACGACGATCAATAAAGCGGCAATTTTGATCTTAAAACTCGAAGATGCGGATTTTACCGAATTCGAGCTGTCGAAATTGGTCAATGAAGAAAATCGCATCGTATTGGAAAGGCTCTTAAATCGCGCCAAACGCATCGGGCAAGCGAGCGAACAAACGGTTCTGCAAAAGGAAAATGCCGACGGAGGCGCGGAAACTTTTTCGGGATTGCCGGTTGCTCTGACCGCGACCGCTTTGCCGCAATCGAGCGGCGTTGTTCTGGTAATTGAAGATTTATCGGAACTTATCTCGGCGCAGCGGGCTTCTGCCTGGGCGGAAGTCGCCCGCAGAATGGCGCACGAAATCAAAAATCCGCTGACACCGATTCAGCTTTCCGCCGAAAGAATTGCCAAACGCTTCGCGTCGGTTCAAAGTTCAAAGTCTAAAGTTCAAAGTTTTCTCGATGTTTTTACTCCGAAATCCAAAGACCAAAAACCGAAGACCGAAGACCAAACTGCAAAAGTAATTAAAGAAGGAACGGAAACGATTTTGCGCGAAGTCAGTTCGTTAAAAGCGATGGTTGACGAATTTTCGCGGTTTGCGCGTCTGCCGAATGTGAAACTCGAAAGCGGAAATCTCAACGAAATCATCAAACAAGCCGCCGCGCTTTACGAAGACCGCGACGCGCTGATTGAACTGAAACTTGCCGAAAATCTGCCGAAAGCAATGATTGACGAAGAGCAATTAAAGCGCGTTTTTGTGAATTTAATCGAAAATTCAATCGAGGCTTTTGATGAATCGGAGGAAAATAAACGAATCAGCTTGAAAACCTTTTACGACAAAGCCCGCGATATAATCGTCGCCGAAGTTTCCGACAACGGCAGCGGCATCACACCGTCGGGTTTTCAGAAACTTTTCCAACCGTATTTTTCGACCAAAGGGCGCGGCACGGGTTTAGGTTTGGCAATCGTCCAAAGAATCGTTTCCGAACATCGCGGGAAAATAAAAGCCGTCAACAATTCTCCGAAGGGAGCGAAATTTATTGTAGAATTACCTGTCATCAGTTGAGGTGAGATTATGTTTGGAAAATGGTTTGAAGAATATCAAAAACTTTCTCAAAAGACGCGATTTATTTCGCAATTGGGAGCTTTTCTGATTGCATTATCTGCATTGTTTAGCCTTTTCGACCTTGCCTATCGTCTTTACATTTATTCGTCATCTTTAGACTCTTTTGAAATATACGGACTTCCGACTGCGGTATTTTTTCAAACAATTGTTTTGACCATTTTTGCTTTAAGATTTATTTTATTATTTTTCAAATCCGAGAAAACTTTTAATATTAGTCAATTCTTATGGCTGTTTGGATTTCTTATTATCGTAATTTATTGGTATATTTCAAGACCTGAGCCAACTGAGCCGGGAGATTTTGGATTCTATCCTACTTTTCCGGATCCGATTTTCAGGCATGCTGCCGGTATTTTTGATGGTATTGGAGTTTTATATTTGATTTTGAGTCCAATCAAAAACTTAATTATGCTCCTTATTATGCTAATCAAACCTAAATAATTTGTTGATTGGAGATAAACATTAACTTGTGAAACTTTCAGCTATTAACTGTATAATTTGGAAATTATGACTGAAACAAAAACTTTAGAAATTTTAGAAGTAACGAATGCTATGAAGTCTTTGCCGGCGGAGAAAGTTACCGAAGTAAAAGATTTTGTAATGTTTTTGCAGGAAAAATATAGCAAGCAGGAAATCGTTGATGAAAGCGACGAGTGGACGGACGAAGATTTGAACGATTTTGCTCTGGCATCATTTTCATATTTTGAACAAACCGAGCAGAAAGATGAGGTAACGAAATGAAACCCGGAAGCGTTGTCGTGGTGAACTTTCCGGGCGCAACCGGAATCAAACGCCGTCCGGCGATTATTGTTTCAACCGACCTTTATCACAGCGAAAGACCTGACGTAATTCTTGCCGTCGTTACAACCCAAACTGCCAAATCAAAAGCGAAAACCGATTATATTCTGCAAGATTGGTCGTCCGCCGGATTAAAGCAACCGTCTGCTGTGCGAATTTTTCTCGGCACAAGACCTGTAACTGAGATTATCAAAATCGGAGAATTGTCTGAGCGGGATTGGACAGAAGTGCAAAAACGTCTGCAAATTTCATTGGAAGTTTAATGTCAAATTCAATTTTAATCGTAGATGACGAGCGCGGAATTCGTGAGACTTTGCGCGGTGTTTTGGAAGATGAAGGTTTTGAAGTGGAAACCGTCGTCAGCGGTGAAGAATGTTTAAAGGCGGTCGAAACGACGCAGTATTCGTGTATTTTACTCGATATTTGGCTCGGCGATGGAATTGACGGTTTGGAAACTCTCGCAAAATTACGCGAAAACGGAAATGATTCTGCCGTCGTGATGATCTCCGGTCACGGAAATATCGAAACCGCCGTTAATGCCACGAAACTCGGCGCGTTCGATTTTATTGAAAAGCCTCTTTCTTTGGAAAAAACGGTTCTGACCATCGGAAATGCGATCAGGCAGAGAGAATTGGAGCGCGTCAACGCGCAGCTGACCGAAGAACTCAGCCATGAATACGCGATGATCGGCGAGTCGGTCGGGATGCGTGCTTTGCGAAAGCAAATTGCCATTGTCGCGCCGACCGACGGCAGAGTTTTGATTTCGGGCGAATCGGGAACGGGCAAAGAATTAGTTGCGCGGGCGATTCATACGCAATCAAAACGACGAAACGCGCCGTTTATCGAGATAAATTCCGCCGCGATTCCCGAAGAACTCGTCGAATCCGAACTGTTCGGACACGTTAAAGGCGCGTTTTCCGGCGCGATCAAAGCAAAAAAAGGAAAATTCGAGATCGCCGATTCCGGCACACTTTTTCTGGATGAGATCGGCGATATGTCGCCGCGCGTTCAGGCAAAAATGCTGCGCGTTCTGGAAGAGCAGCGTTTTGAACCCGTCGGGAGCAATAAACTTATCAAGACCGATGTGCGCGTAATTAGCGCGACGAATAAACCGCTGTCGGATTTGATCGAAAACGGCGAATTTCGCGCCGATCTGTTTTATCGCCTGAATGTCATTCCGTTTCAGATTCCGCCTTTGCGCGAACGGCTCGAAGACGTTCCGCTTTTGGTCGAGCATTTTAATCAAAAATTCTCGCTCGATTACGGCAAAAAGCCGAAGAATTTTGCGCCGGAAACCATCGAAGCCCTGCAAAATTATTCGTGGCTCGGCAATGTGCGCGAGCTTCGCAACACGATCGAGCGCGTCGTGATTATGCACGAAAATCGAAGAGTCAAAGCCGATGATTTGCCGGAATTCAACCCGAAGGACGAACCGCCCGCTTCGACCTTTCGCTTTCCTTCATTCAAAGAAGCGACCGACGCATATCAGCGCGAATTCATCCAACACAAACTCGCCGAATTCGACGGCAACGTCGCCAGAGCCGCCGAATCAATGGGCGTTGACCGCAGTCATCTCTATCGAAGAATGAAAAATCTCGGAATTCAGGCAAAATAGAAAAGAATCATTTTTATAAAAAAAGGCTTCGCTTTTGTTATTGAGCGAAGCCTTTTTCACAATTGGAGTTTAATTTAATCTATAAAAGCCGATGGAACGGGTTGGTCGCCCGTCGCTCCGAACGTGGCTGCCGCAAACCCGTTTGTTGATTGCAATAGATACCAGGTGTTGTTTGAAGGTCTGAAAACCGCCGATGACGATCTTGCCGTCTTCTTGAATGACAACGGACTTTGCGGATTCGCTGACATTTTGAAACTGAACAATCAATTTACCGTTTCCGGCAAAAGTCGTATCAAGCGAACCGTCGGAGTTAAGCCGCATAATGACAATATCGGTCGGAAGATTTTGACCGATCGTTGTCGAGGGTGCGGTTGAGCCGACCATTACGATCTTGCCGTCGTTTTGAAGACTCATATCGTAGCAATATTCATCGGAAAAGCCGTTAATGACCGGAGCCGCAAGACCGTTACCGTCAAAGCTATTGTCAAGCGAGCCGTTAGGATTATAGCGGGCAATGGCAAAGTCATTGTTTGTAAACCCTGAATATCTTTCACCGCCAAACAAAATTTTTCCGTCAGGTTGAATTAAAATTGTATCGCCCCGATCAAAGGGACCAAAATTCGACAATACTATACCGTTGCTGTTGTAACTCGTATCCAAACTGCCGTTTGCATTGACTCTGACGGATACAAAATCTCCCGGACCTGAACTGAATGTCCAACCGCCGGCAATGATTTTGCCATCGGGTTGAATCGCAACCGATTCTGCGATTGAACCGTTCGAACTAAGATTTTGGTGACGATAGCCTGAGTTATTAAATGTAGTATCGAGCGTAACGATTCCGGCGAATGCCGTATTAACGGAAACCGACAAACAACACAGTAACAGAGTAATATAAATTTTTAATTTAGACATATTTATACAAAAAAAATTATGAAGAATGCTTCGTGTTTATGAGCTAGTTAAAGGTAATAAATTATTACATCTTTAAAGTTTCAGTCAGCATAGTTTGCATTTTGGGCGGCTTGATTGATAAAACCTTTGTCGAATGTCAGGATTTCGGTGTCGTAAGTGTTGGCGGGTTCTTCGGCAAGCGCGATGTAAAGCCCGTCGGAAGAACGACTGCATCCGTAACCGTCGCGGATTTCAACGGCGCGTTTCAGCAAAGCCGCTTCGCTGTTCGGCGAAAGTACGATGCCTTTCAGAACATTCGGCGCGAAAAATTCAAAACCGCGATTTATATAGTCTTCAAATGCGGTTTCGGCAGAGTTGATTTTGTCGAATTCTTTTGCACAGAGCGCAATCAAAACATTGGCATCTGCAACAACGGCGAAAGGTTTACTCATTTATTTCACCGCCGAACATTCCGCCATCACGAGCGGCACGAAGCATTTCCTGCGTTTTCGAGCCGTCCGTATAACGCATATCTTTCTGCTTTTCTTTAACTTTCTTCATAATCTCGCGCATCTTTTGATTCGGCTGCGGT